>JAYVSF010000444.1:0-2282 GCA_043775605.1 Myxococcales bacterium | reverse complement strand
GGACGATCCGCAGCGTGATCTCCTGGGCCAGGGCGTGGACGACGATCGGCCCAGGCCGCAGGGCGTCGAGCTCGGTCGCCACCACCCGGCCCATCATCGCGCAGTGGCCGCCCTGGCGGGCGCTGTGGAACAGCGGCGCCAGCATCTTGCGGGTGGCGTGGTGGCGATCGCCGGCCTGCAGGAAGATCGAGTCGAGGGTCAGCAGCTCCTCGGTCGCCGGCAGGCGCCACGGCACCAGCGTGCTGTTGTCGGCCGAGACGATCGCCTTGACCCCCTCGGGGTGGCCGGTGACCACGGTGCCCCGGGTCTCGGGCAGCTTGACGAAGAACGGGTCCTGATAACGCCGGACCAGGGCGGCGAAGACCCCGTAGGGATCGCGCGCGTAGCGGAGGAGCCACCCCAGCACGAACGACGGACCCCGCGGAACTGGCATCGACCTGGCGATCATTAGCGCGCGCCCGGCGCCCGCCATCAAGGGCCGCTCGACTAGAATCGCCGGGCCATGCTCACCCGCCACGAGCGCCAGATCGATCGCATGTACGGCCACGGCCTTGGCTCGATCACCGACTCGCACCGCGGCTACATGAATTTCGGGCTGTGGGATCCGGGCATCACCGACTACCCGGCCGCCGCCGAGAACCTGGTGGCGGCGCTCGGCACCCGGGCCCATTTGGCGCCAGGGTCCCGGGTCCTCGACGTCGCGTGCGGGCGCGGGGTCCAGGACTTCTTCCTGCTCCGCCGGTTCGGCGCGATCGACATCGACATCGACGCCGTCGACGTCACCCTGCGCAACATCGAGACCGCGCGGCGCCAGGCCGAAGGCTATCGCGGCCCCGGCCGCATCCATTTCCATCACGGCTCGGCGACCCGGCTGCCGTTCGACCCCGCGACCTTCGGCCACGTGCTGTGCGTCGAGGCCGCGTTCCACTTCGACACCCGCGAGGCGTTCGTGCGCGAGGCCGCGCGGGTGCTGGTCAAGGGCGGCCGGCTGGCGCTGGCCGACATGGTGCTCCGGCGCGAGCCGCGATCGGCCGTCGAGCAGGCGTGGGTGCGGGCCGCCGGCGCAGTCTGGCGGATCCCGCCGGTCAACCTGACGCAGCTCGCGGCCTACCGGGCGATGCTCGAGCGCAGCGGCTTCGCCGTCGAGTCGGTCGACGAGGTCGGCGCCCGCACCTTCCCCGGCTACTACCGGGCCCAGCGCGCCCCGGCCCGGCGCCGTGAGCTCGACCTCGCCCGCGGCCGGCTCGGCGCCACCGTCGGCGCGGCGCTCAACTACGCGGCCCACCGGGTGTTCGAGTCGGGGCTGCTCGACTACGTCCTGGTGAGCGCGGTCAAGGCCTGAGGCTCCGAGCGCAGCTCGGGCCGGGGTTGAGTGTCGAGATCGGGCCGGCACGCTGGTGCCGGGCCGATCGATCGATGACACAGGGTTGGTTTCTGCCAACCCTGAGAGGGTTGGGCCAGAGTGTCTGAACGACAAGCGGCCGCCACCCCCACGGGGTGGGGCTCGGTGTGGGTGCGGGGCCTGCAATCTCGAGCCTCGCGGCATCACTCCCCGATCGCTACCTGTCGCGCTCACCAGCTTTGCCTTACGCTCGCCGTCAGGTGTCACAGCTGATCAAGCTGGTCGAGTTCCTCGATCGCGACGACGTCACCGAGGTCGTGGTCGCGACCGGCCGCCCGGTGACCTTGATGATGGGCGGTGAGTACCGGCCGCTCGGCAAGAGCCCGGCGAGCGCGGCGCAGGTCGAGGCGCTGTTCGACGGCTCGCCGGTCGCGCAGCTGATGGCGAGCGGCGGCGGCGCGTCGTTGCGGATGCGACTGGCCGAGCGCGACGTCGCGGTCGACGTCCAGGTCCACGGCGACCAGCTCCTGGTGCGGCTGACCCGGGCGCGGGCGCCGGCGCCGGTCGCGGCTGCGCCGGCGGCGCCACGGCCGCGAGCGGGCGGCAACAGCTCGGGGCCGATCGTGGTCGCGGCGCCGCCGGTGCCGCGGTTCGACGCCAGCGGCAGCGGCTCGTTCGCCCGTCCGCCCGACGACGAGCTGGGCGCCTTGATCAGCCGCTCGAACGACGGTACGTCGGAGCGGGCGCCGGTGGTGGCCACCGCGCCGGTCGGCACGCGGCGCCGGCCGATCACGATGCCGCCGATGGCGATGGGCTCGGTCCCCGCGATCGCCCCCGTCCTGGTCGATCGCGGCAGCGTGCCGGTCAGCGGCGGCGGCCCGGCTGCGGCCCGTCACAGCATGGCCCTGCCACCGGCCGATCCCGGGGCGCCCGCGCCCGA
>JAYVSF010000443.1:0-6577 GCA_043775605.1 Myxococcales bacterium | reverse complement strand
AAGCCGGCTCCTGCGCCCGCGAAGCCGGCTCCTGCGCCCGCGAAGCCGGCTCCTGCGCCCGCGAAGCCGGCTCCTGCGCCCGCGAAGCCGGCTCCTGCGCCCGCGAAGCCGGCGACCAAGGCGCCTGCAAAGCCGGCGTCCAAGCCGGCGAAGAAGGCGGCCAAGGCTCCGGCGAAGAAGGCGGTCAAGCCGGCCAAGAAGGCGGCCAAGCCGGCCAAGAAGGCTCGCAAGAAGTAGCGCGCCGCTCGACCGGGTGACCTGGGCGAGCCCTCCACGACCGCTATGACCGCGAGGGACTACGCGGGGCGGCGCTGGAGCACCGCGGCGTAGAAGCCGTCGGTGTCGTGGTGATCGGGGGTGGCCATGAAGTCGCGCCCATCCTCGGACGCCAGCGTCGACGCGCGGTCGCCGAGGACAGAGGCGAGCGGCACGCGCTCGAGGCCGGTCGCCGCCAGCACGTCGTTGACCACCGCCTGGTTCTCGATCGAGAGCAGGGTGCACGTGGCGTAGACCAGGCGACCGCCGGGCGCGACCAGACTCGCCGCGCGGATCGTGATCGCGCGCTGACGACGCGCGAAGTCGGCGAGGTCGGTCTCGCGCATCCGCCAGCGAGCCTCGGGGTTGCGGCGCAGCGCCCCGACCCCCGAGCACGGCGCGTCGACCAGCACCCTTGCCACCGTGCCGCGCCGGCGCTCGAGCGCATCCGGCCAGGCGCCGTCGGGCAGCTCGTGGGTCTCGACCGTGGTGACGCCGGCCCGGCGCGCGCGGCGGCGCAGCTCGTCGAGCTTGCCGGCGTCGGGATCGGTGGCGACGATCCGGCCGCGGTTGCCCATGCGCGACGCCAGCGCCAGGGTCTTGCCGCCGGCGCCGGCGCAGAGATCGACGACGACATCGCCGACGCCGGTCGCGACCGCGGGGCCGGGCCGGTCACCGAGCAGCTCGACCAGGAGCTGGCTGCCCTGGTCCTGGGCCTCGAACATGCCAGCCGTGTGCTCGGGCAGGCCGAACAGGTTGGTCCGGCTGTCGACGATGATCGCGTCGTCGGCCAGCGCGCCGGCGTGGGCGGCGAGGCCGCGGGCGGCGAGCGCGGCGATGAGCTGATCGCGGGTGGTGCGCAGCCGGTTCGCGCGGATTGTCATCGGCGCGCGCTGGTTGAGGGCGGCGACCAGGGCCGGCGCCCGCGCCCCCCAGTCGGCGTGGAAGCGCGCCGCCAGCCAGTCGGGCAGCGACCCCGACAGCGCGAGCCGCTTCACCGGGTCACGCTCGCGGGCCAGGCGCAGGTCGATCGAAGCCACCGCGCTCCAGTCGAGGCCGGGCAGGGCGTGGCCGGCGTCGGCCACCGTGACCGAGCCGTCGAGCACGAGGTACGCGACCAGGCGCTGATCGTCGCGCGCCGTGCTGGCGCGGCGGGCGCCGGCGGCGATCGCGGCGTCGATGCGACGGAGGTGGCGGACCAGGCCGTACAGGGTCTCGGCCACGAACCGGCGCTCGCTCGAGCCCAGCCAGGCCTCCTTGCGGAAGGTCTGCGACAGCCGATCGCTGACGAAGCCCCAGTCGAGCCGGGTGCGCTGCCACAGCTCGAGCAAGAGCGCGCGTACGCGGCCGCCGCTCAGCACGGCGCGCGCGAGGCGGTGGTCCTGGAGCTTCTCGTCGTCGATCATCGGCGAGACCGTATACATCGACCGCGACCTGGCGGCGGGTTTCTTGCCCGCCTCCGGCGTCGGCCGTAGCGTCCATGGGTGGCAGACCGTGAGCCGACCTCGCGGCCGTCGCGACTCGCCGTGCTGGCGCCGGTCGCGGTCGGCGTGCTCGCGTTCATCGTCCACGGTGGTGTGGCCTCGTCGTCGGCCCCGGCGCCGGTGGGACCAGGCCAGCCGGCGGTGCTGGTGCCGCGGCTGCTGGCGCGGCTGCTGCCCGTGGCCGATATCGCCGCCCGCGAGCAGCTGGTGGCCGCGCTGCTGGTCGCGCTGGCGGCGGCGCTGGTGGTCTACGTCGTCGCCGCGGCCCGGGGCGATCGCGCAGCCGCCCTCGGTGGCGTGGTCGCCGGGCTGTGGCTGGCTGCGAGCCCGCCGACGTGGGCGCTGGCCGCGCGCCTGGGGCCCGAGGTGGTCGGGCTGGCAGCGTGCGCGCTGCTGCTCGCGGCGCACGATCGGCTGGCGCGCGGGGGTGGCCCGCCCTCGGCCGGGCTGATCGGGGTCGCCGCCGCGCTGGCGGTGCTCGCCGATCGGCGGGTCGCGCTGCTGGCCCTGGTGATCGCGGTCCTGGTCGGGTATCGCGGCCGACGTGGGGCGCGCTGGGTCGCGCTGGCCCCGGCGCTGGCCGTTGTGGTGGCGCTGGTGCTGATCGCGGCGGCGGCGCTGACCGGCGGGCCGCACGCACCATCGTGGCCGCCGGGCCGCGGGCTCGATCCATGGCTCGCGGCGCTGGTCGACGAGCTCGGGCCGGTCGCGCTGGTCACCGGCGGGCTCGGCATCGCGCTCGCGGTCGGCGGTCGCGGCGATCGCTGGCTGGGCGCGGCGCTGATCGCCGGCCTGATCGCGGCGCTGCCGCCAGCGTGGCCAGTGGCGCCGGTGGCGCTGGTGGCGCTGGCGCTCGGGATCGGTCACGCGGTCGCCGCCGCGGCCCGCGCTGCCGAGCGCGTGGCGGCGCTGACCGGGGCGTCGTCGTTGCAGACGGCGACGACGGTCGCGGTCGCGCCCTCGCGGCCGGGACCCGCGATCGGGCCGTGGGCGGTGGCGCTGGTGCTGGCCGCGCTGGTCCTGATCCCGCCGGCCTATGCGTCGACCGCGCGGGGCCGCGACCGCGCGCGGGTTTCCTCGTATGCTGCCGCGCCATGGAAGTCGTCGCCGGTCACCAGGCGCTGACCCGGCCGCTGCGCCGGCCGGCGATCGCGATCGGCAACTTCGATGGGGTCCACCTCGGCCACGCCGCGCTCATCGCCCGGGTCCGGGCCGACGCCGACGCCGCCGACGGTGAGGCGGTCGTCCTCACCTTCGAGCCGCACCCGGCCCAGGTCCTGGTCCCCGAGCTGGCGCCGCCCCGGCTGGCCACCCCCGCCCGCAAGCTCGAGCTCCTGGCCGCGGCCGGGATCGACGTCGTCGTGGTCGAGCCGTTCTCGACCGGGCTCGCGACCATGACCGCGCCCGCGTTCGTCGCCGAGCTGCTGATCGGCGGGCTCGGCGCCCACACCATCGTCGTTGGCGCCGACTTCGCCTACGGCCGCGGCCGCACCGGCACCGCCAGCGCCCTGGTCGCCGACGCCGGCCGGCTGGGCGCCACTGTCGTGCTGGTCGAGCCGGTCACCGTCGACGGCGAGATCGTGTCGTCGACCCGGATCCGCGGCACCCTGCGCGGCGGCGATCTCGAGCGCGCCCGTCGACTCCTGGGCCGCCGGCAGGACGTCGACGGGGTCGTGGTCCGCGGTGCCGGCCGCGGTCGTGGTCTCGGCATCCCGACCGCCAACGTCGCCCCCGACGGCGATCTCATCCTCGCCCCCGGCATCTACGCGGTCACCCTCCGCCCGCTCGATGGCGGCGCGCCGGCGGCGCCCTGGCCCGCGGTCGCCAGCCTCGGCACCAACCCGACCTTCGTCGATCGCGGCCCGCTGTCGCTCGAGGTCCACGTCCTCGACCTCGAGCGCGACCTCTACGACGCCCGGGTCCGGGTCGAGCTGGTGGCCCGCCTGCGCGACGAGGCCCGCTACGACTCGGTCGACGCGCTCCTGGCCCAGATCGCCGACGACATCCGCCAGACCCGCGCGCTGTTTGCCGCACCATCATCCTGAGCTGGAATCCTGGTGCCGGCCGGCGCGTTCTCGTGGTGAGATGCCGCCCGATGTCACAGGCGCCGTCGATGCTCGCGCCGCACTTCCGGCAGGAACCCAGGCCATGACCCGACCCACCCTCGAAGGCGCGATGACCGCGCTGGTCACCCCGTTCAAGCATGGCGCCGTCGACCACGACGCCCTCACCCGGCTGGTCGAGTGGCAGCTCGCCGCCGGCATCGACGGCCTGGTCGCGGTCGGGACCACCGGTGAGTCGGCCACGCTCGACGTCGACGAGCACATCGGCGTGGTCGCCCACGTGGTCAAGGTCGTCGCCGGCCGGGTTCCGGTGATCGCCGGCACCGGCGGCAACGCCACCGCCGAGGCCATCGACCTCAGCCACCGCGCCGCCGACGTCGGCGCCGACGCGCTTCTGCAGGTCACGCCCTACTACAACCGCCCGACCCAGGAGGGCCTGTACCGCCACTTCGCCGCGGTCGCCGCCGCCACGCCGCTGCCGATCCTCCTCTACAACGTGCCGACCCGCACCGGCTGCGATCTGCTGCCCGACACCGTCGTCCGCCTGTCGGCGATCGACAACATCGTCGGCATCAAGGAGGCGACCGGCAGCCTGCCGCGCGCCACCGAGCTGATCGGCCGGACCCACAAGAGCTTCCTGATCATCTCCGGCGACGACCACACCACGATGCCGCTGTACGCGGTCGGGGCCCGCGGCGTGATCTCGGTGGTGTCGAACGTCGCCCCGGCGATGATGGCGCAGATGTGGGACGCCGCGGTCGCCAGCAACTGGCGCACCGCCCGCGACCTGCACCACGCGCTGCGCGTGCTCAACACGCTGCTGTTCGTCGAGGCCAGCCCGGGGCCGTGCAAGGCCGCGCTGCACCTGCTCGGCCGGGTCGAGAACGACCTGCGGCTGCCGATGGTGCCGGTGACGCCGGGCCTGTACGAGCAGCTCCGGGCCGAGCTCGGTCGGCTGGAACTGCTGTCGTGACCGGCGGCCCGACCGGGGTCATCATCCTCGGGCCGAGCGGCCGCATGGGCCGGGCCCTCCTGACCGCGGCCGCGACCCGCGACGACATCCGCATCGCCGCCGCGCTCGATCGCACCGATGCGCCGGGCATGAATCAGGACGTCGCGCCCGGCGTCAAGGCGACGTCGCTGATCGACCTCGCGCTGGCTGCGGCGCCGGTCTACATCGACTTCACGACGCCGGCGGCGACCGCGGCGGTGGCCCGGGCCGCGCGCGATCGCCGGGTGGCCGCGGTGGTCGGCACCACCGGCCTCGACGCCGACGCCGAGGCGGCGCTGGCCGCGCTGGCCGAGGTCGCGCCGGTGGTCGGTGCGCCCAACTTCTCGGTCGGGGTCAACCTGCTGCTCGGCCTGGTCGGCGCTGCGGCCCGCGCGCTCGACACCAGCTGGGACGCCGAGATCGTCGAGCTCCACCACCGCGGCAAGCGCGACGCGCCGTCGGGCACCGCGCTCGGGCTGGCGCGCGCGATCGCGGCGGCTCGTTGCCAGGACCTCGGCCTGGTCGGCCGCTACGCGCGGTCGGGCGACGTCGGCGTGCGGCCGGTCGGCGAGATCGGCGCGGTCGCGGTCCGCGGCGGCGACGTCGTCGGCGAGCACACCGCCTACTTCTTCGGCGCTGGCGAGCGGGTCGAGCTGTCGCACCGGGCCACCGATCGCTCGATCTTCGCCCACGGCGCGCTGCGGGCCGCGCGCTGGGTCGTGCACCAGCCGCCCGGCCGCTACGACATGCTCGACGTTCTCGGGATGCGATAGCGAGCCTTGGCGAGCGATCAACCATGACTCTGGGCGTGCGGGGTCACGCGGGGAGGCACGGGGTCTGCCTTCCTCCGCTCGCGCCGCAGGCAATGCGGTCCGGACCCCTACGTCGCGTGCGGCGAGCTCGGTCCCTGGTCGCGATCGCGCTGGCCCTGGTCGGCCCGGCCGGATGCCGTGACGCGAAGCCCGGGTCGCGCCCGCCGCCGCTGATCCCGGCGCCGCCGGTGCGCCTCGTCGACGCGACCGCGGCGGCCGGCCCGCCCGGCGTCCCGACCCGGGTCACCTGGTTCCCCGACGTCGCCGAGATCGCGGCCCGGGTCGCGGTCCTCGCCGATCCCGCGCTGCGCGGCCGCGGCAGCGGCACCGCCGACGAGGCCGCCGCCGCCGACAAGGTCGCCGCGTGGTTCCGCGAGGCCGGACTCGAGCCGGCCGGCGCGGGCGGCGGCTACCTGGCGCCGTTCACCGTCCGCGGCGAGCGCTCGCAGAACGTGATCGGGGTCATCCGCGGCAGCGATCCAGCCCTCGGCCACGTCGTGATCGGCGCCCACGTCGATCACCTCGGCGTGCGCGACGGGGTGGTCTACCCCGGCGCCGACGACGACGCCTCGGGCATCGCCGGCCTGTGCGCGATCGCGGAGGCGCTGAGCCACGCCGGTCAGCGGCCGCGCCACACGATCGTGGTGGTGGGGTTCGGCGCCGAGGAGGATGGCCTGCTCGGATCCGAGGCCTACGTCGCGTCGCCGGCGCTGCCACTCGACCACGCGGTGCTGATGATCAACCTCGATATGATCGGCCGGGCCCGCTTCCTGTCGGGCGAGGTCTACGCCCTGGCCCACACCGTGGTGGCGTACGACGCGATCGGCGCCTTGACCTCGCCGGGCGCCGCCGACCTGGTGACCCGGGCCCGGCTCGCGGCCCGCACCGTCGGCCGCCCGCTGGTGTCGCCGAGCGACTTCGGGCCCATCGAGGATCTGGTCCGGCCGGCCATGGAGACCCGCGCCGACCAGG
>JAYVSF010000442.1:0-2198 GCA_043775605.1 Myxococcales bacterium | reverse complement strand
CCTCGCAGGAGCCCGCATGACCAGCCCCGCTCAGACGACGACGCCCGCCGCCGACGGTACGCTCGACGTCGTCGTCATCGGCTCCGGCCCCGGCGGCTACGTCGCCGCCATCCGCGCCGCGCAGCTCGGCCTCAGGGTCGCGTGCGTCGAGCGCGAGTCCCTGGGCGGCATCTGCCTCAACTGGGGCTGCATCCCGACCAAGGCCCTGCTCCGCACCGCCGAGGTCCTCGACCTGTTCCACCGGGCCAAGGAGTTCGGCCTGTCGGCGACCAACATCACCGCCGACTTCCCCGCGATCATCCAGCGCAGCCGCGACGTCGCCAGCAAGATCTCCAAGGGCGTCGCCTTCCTGCTCAAGAAGAACAAGATCGAGCACGTCGCCGGCACCGCGCGACTCTTGCCGCGAGCCGGAGCCTGGCAACCCCACCAGGTCCACGTCGACCTCGGCGCCGGCGGCAGCCGGGTGCTGCGAGCCCGCCACGTCCTGCTCGCCACCGGCGCCCGGGCCAAGCCGCTGCCCGGCATCGTGTTCGACGACCTCCGGATCATCGAGTACCGCCGAGCCATGACCCTGCCGGCCCAGCCCCGCTCGCTGGTCGTGATCGGCGCCGGCGCCATCGGCGTCGAGTTCGCGTCGTTCTACCGGGCGCTCGGCACCGAGGTCACGATCGTCGAGTACCTGCCGCGGCTGGTGCCCAACGAGGACGGCGAGGTGTCGAAGGAGCTCATGCGCGCGTTCGAGAAGCGCGGCATCGCGCTCAAGCTCGGCCACAAGATCACCAGCGCCACCAACCACGGCGATCACGCCACCGTCACCATCGAGCCCGCTGCCGGCGGCGCCGCGAGCACCCTGACCGCCGACATCGTGCTGTGCGCGGCCGGCATCGCGGCCAACACCGAGCACCTCGGCCTCGAGCACCACGGCGTGAAGCTCGAGCGTGGCTTCATCCAGGTCGACGGCACGCTCGGCTGCGGCGACGGCCTGTGGGCGATCGGCGACGTCATCGGCCGCGGCCTGGCCCACACCGCGTCAGCCGAGGGCGTGTTCGTCGCCGAGCAGCTCGCCGGCCACCCGACCCAGGCTGTCGACTACACCTCGATCCCGGCCTGCACCTACTGCCACCCCGAGATCGCGTCGGTCGGCCTCACCGAGGACAAGGCTCGGGACCACGGCATCCCGGTCAAGGTCGGGCGCTTCCCGTTCCGGCCGCTGGGCAAGGCCCTGGCCGCCAGCGAGACCACCGGCTTCGTCAAGGTCCTCTGGCACGCCGACACCGGCGCGCTGGTCGGCGCCCACATGATCGGCCCCGCGGTCACCGACCTCATCGCCGAGCTCACGCTGGCCAAGACCACCGAGGTCAACGTCGACAGCCTGGTCTTCACCGTCCACGCCCACCCGACCTTCGCCGAGGCCATCAAGGAAGCCAGCGAGGACGCCCTCGGCCACGCCATCCACCTGTAGAGCGCGGCGCCGCTGCCGCGGTCAGGCCTGGCCCTCAGGTGCCCGTCGCAGCCTTTCCGCCATGACCCGGCGCAGGGCGTCGTTCACAGCCTCCGCGGATCCGAAGTGCGTCTTCCGAGTCGACGACCGCTGACAGGCCACCCGGCCCGGCCGTGATCGGCGCCACCGCGACGGGTTGACGCTCCCCGGGCGGCGCCGATCGCGCCCGATCTGGCGTAACCTCGACCGCGTGCCATCGTGAAAGATCGAGGACGAGACAAGCACGCGCGGAAGACGAAGGCCGCGGCCCGGGGGGGACGAGGGGCGCCGGCCCACGCGCTCGCGCCGTCGCCGCACTGGCCGACGATCCGGTTCCTGCCGCTGGTGCTCGGGCTCGGCCTGATCGTCGGCGCGCTCGGTGGGCTCGGCCCCGACGACCCCGGGGTCTTCTGGTCGATGATCGGCGCCGCCACCGTGCTGATGGCGTGGAACGCCCAGCTCCTCAACCGGCCCGCCCGCCGGGTGCAAGGCCTGACGGTCGCGGTCGAGATCAAGAAGCAGCACTACATGCAGGTGTTCGTCCAGATGACGATCTTCGTCTACTGGGGCTGGCACCTGCCGTTCCCGCTGGTCCGCGACCACCTGCCGATGCTCGCGGTGCAGCTCGCCTTCGCGTACGGCTTCGACCTTTTGCTGTCGTGGACCCGGCGCGGCCGCTACACCCTCGGCTTCGGGCCGTTCCCGGTCATCTTCAGCA
>JAYVSF010000441.1:0-6997 GCA_043775605.1 Myxococcales bacterium | reverse complement strand
GCCGCCGCGCTCGACGGCCTCGACAGCGGCATGACCGTGATGGTCGGCGGCTTCGGGCTGTGCGGCAACGCAGAGGCGCTGATCAAGGGCGTGATCGAGCGCGGGGTGTCTGACCTCACGCTGATCTCCAACAACGCCGGCAACCTCGGCCTTGGCCTCGCGACGTGGCTGCGCGCCGACGTCATCCGCAAGGTGATCTGCAGCTACCTCGGCACCAACGAGGACCTGCACTCGCGCATGGCCTCGGGCGCGATCGAGGTCGAGGTCACGCCGCAGGGCACGCTGGTCGAGCGCATGCGCGCGGCCGGCGCTGGCATCCCCGCGTTCTACACCCCGACCGGCGTCGGCACCGTGGTCGAGGACGGCAAGGAGGTCCGCGAGCTCGACGGCCGGCTGTACGTGATGGAGCGGGCGCTCGCCGCCGACTTCGCGCTGATCCGCGCCCGCACGGTCGATCGCTTCGGCAACCTCCGCTTCTACCGCACCGCCCGCAACTTCTCGCCGATCATGGCGACCGCGGCCCGGACCACCGTGGTCGAGGCCGACGAGCTCGTCGACGTCGGCGCGATCGATCCCGACGACGTCCACCTGCCGGGCATCTACGTCCACCGCATCGTCCACGTGCCGGTGCACGACGATCCGTTCGAGTACAAGACCAGCCGCAAGCGGCCCGCCGTCGAGGGAGCGTAGTCATGGCCGCGAAGGGCTACAGCAAGGAGCAGATGGCGCGGCGGGCGGCGGCCGAGATCGCCGAGGGTTCGATCGTGAACCTCGGCAACGGCCTGCCGACCCTGTGCGCCGACTACCTGCCGGAGGGCCACGCATATTTGCATTCCGAGAACGGGCTGCTCGGCATGGGCCCGTTTCCGTACGAGGGCGAGGAGGATCCGCAGCTCATCAACGCCGGCAAGCAGACCGTGACGGTGCTGCCGGGCGGCTCGACCTTCGACTCGGCGATGTCGTTCGCGATGATCCGCGGCGGCCACGTCGACCTCGCGATCCTGGGCGCGATGCAGGTGTCGGCCGGTGGCGATCTCGCCAACTGGGCGGTGCCCGGCGGCAAGGTCATGGGCATCGGCGGCGCGATGGATCTGGCCTCGGGCTGCCGGCGCGTGATCGCGGTGATGCAGCACGCGACCAAGGACGGCGAGCACAAGCTGGTCCAGGCCTGCAGCTATCCGCTCACTGCGCGCGGCGTGGTCAGCCGAGTCATCACCGAACTCGGCGTCTTCGATCCGCTGCCCGACCCCGGGGAGCTCGGCTGCTTCCGCGTCATCGAGCTGGCGCCCGGCGTCGATCGCGCCGACGTCGCGCGGCTGACCGGCGCACCGCTGGTGGACTGATGGTCGATCCAGCTGCGCTGCCGATCGCGATCGTCACCGGCGGCAGCTCCGGCATCGGCAAGGAGACCGTGCGCGGGCTGGCCCGGGCCGGTCGCCGCGTCATCCTCGCCGGCCGCAACGTCGTCGCGTGTGCGCAGGTCGCCGCCGAGCTCGGCGCAGTCGGCGGGCCCGGTCGAGTCGAGGCCTGGCCGCTCGACCTCGCCAGCCTGGCCTCGGTGCGCGCGTTCGCGGCCCGCGCCACGGCCGAGCTGCCGCGCCTCGACATCCTGGTCTGCAACGCCGGGGTCTGGCCGCGCGACCGCCGCACCACCGCCGACGGCCTCGAGCTGACCCTCGGGGTCAACCACCTCGGCCACTTCCTCCTCTGCAACCAGCTCGAGCCGCTGCTCCGCGCCAGCGCGCCGGCGCGGGTCGTGGTCGTGTCGAGCGGCCTCCACGTCCGGGCCCGCATGGCCTGGGACGATCTCATGCACGAGCGCGGCGCGTTCCACGGCGCCGATGTCTACGCCGAGTCGAAGCTCGCCAACCTGCTCCACACCTTCGCGCTCGCCCGCCGCCTCACCGGCACCGGCGTCACCGCCAACGCGCTGCACCCGGGCATGGTCCGCACCAACCTCGGCCGCGAGCTGCCCGACCTGCTGATGTCCGTGGCCGGCCCCTTCCTCCGTACCCCCGCGCGCGGCGCCGAGACCTCCATCCACCTCGCCACCTCCGCCGACGTCACCGGCATCACCGGCCGCTACTTCGACGACAAGAAGCTCCGCAAACCCAGCCCCTTGGCCATGGACCGCGGCTCACAGGAGCGCCTCTGGACCCTCAGCGAGCGCTTCGTGGGGACCGGTTCCTGACGAGGTCTTGGCAGCCAGTACCGCATTGCCGCCACTGACCGGCGGAGGAAGGCAAGTCTCGCTAGTTCTCGAAGAGGCCGGTGTGCTCGCGCTCGAGGGCCTTCTTGAGCTTGTCGAGGGCGGAGTTCTGGATCTGGCGGATGCGCTCGCGCGACAGGCGGTACTGATCGCCGATCTCGCGGAAGGTGCGCTCCTCGTCGTTGACCAGGCCGAAGCGCTGGCGGAGGACGTCGGCCTCGATCGGCGACAGGGCGTGCATCATCGAGCGGACCTGCTTGGACAGGGCGACCGTGGTCATCTCGCCGGCGGGATCGACGTCCTCGCTGTCGGGATCGGCGAGGGTCTCGCCGAGCTGGCGATCGTCGTTCTCGTGGATCGGCCGGTCGAGGCTGAGCGGCTGGCCCATGAGGTAGCGGTGCATCTGGTTGAGCTTGGCCAGCGGCACCCGCGCCGCCTTGGCGACCTCCTGCGGGGTCGGCTGACGGCCGAACTCGCGGATGAGCTGCTGCCGCACTTTCTCGAGCTGCTGCTGGGCCTCGAGCATGTGGACCGGGATGCGGACCGCGCGCGCCTTGTCGGCGAGGGCGCGGCCGATCGCGTGGCGGATCCACCAGCAGGCGTAGGTCGAGAAGCGCAGGCCGCGCCGGTAGTCGAAGCGACCGACGGCGTGCATCAGCCCGAGGTTGCCCTCCTGGATGAGATCGGCGAGCGGCATGCCGCCGCGGTCGTAGCGCCGGGCCATGGTCACGACCAGCCGCAGGTTGGCCTTCACGAACTCCTCGCGGAGGTCGCTGGCGCCGCGGTAGGCGTCGTCGATCGAGCCCAGGTAGAGCAGGAAGCTGCGGGTGCCGGCGCCGAGGCTCGACGAGCCCGGGATCTTCAGGGCGTCGGCGCGCTCGCGCTTCAGCTCGCGGATCACGACGTCGACGTGGGTACGATCGAGGTCCTGCGCGCGGAGCTGCTCGGCCACCTCGCGGGCGGCGACTGTCAGCCGACCGACAGCACGGGTGTCGGTTTTCTTGCCAGCCCGCACCTGCTCGGCCGCCTTGGTCAGCTTCAGCGACTTGAGCGGCTGCTCGACCTTGCCCTCGAGCATGTCGACCACCTGCGGCACGACGTCGGCGCGCGCCAGGATGCGCTCCCAGGTCAGGATCTCCTGATCCTCGATGCCCTGGGCCAACTCGCGCTCCTGCTCCGGCCCGAGCAGGTCGTGTTCGGCCAGATCGCGGAAGTACGTCGACAGGTGGTCGTCGCCGTCGCCCTTGAGCGGCTTGAGATCAGCGGTCTTCGGCTCGGGCGCCTTCACCTCGACGGCGGTGTCCTCGACGTCGTCGTCGGCCTGGCCCTCGTCCTTGGCCTCGGCCGCCGGGGCCTGGGTCGACGAGCGGGTTCCGCGCCCGGCCGACCGCTCGGGGCGGGTGGTGCGGGCTAGGGCGGTGCGGCGGTTGCGGGGCTTTGCGGGGGCCATGGTCTGCTCCGGTTCCGATCAGTCCGGCCGTGAGAACGGACGGGTCGGAGAAAAGACGCTCGGGGCGGCGGGAACGTTACGCGGGTCGCGTATCTGAGTTCTCATGCACGAAGCCCGCCAGGGGCACGGGGCATGACGTTGTGCCGGACTACGGCGGTGTCGGTTGCACGAGGGCGAAGAACGTGCGCCGTCCGCTCTGGGTACGATTTCACAACCAGACTGGACTGCCTGATTCTTCCCACGATGACCACGCCGAGGGAATGGTGCAACCCATGCCCCCCTGCACAAGGCATTTCTATGGTCGGTTCAATCGCGGCGTCGGCGCCGCGTCGTGAGCCCGAGAACGACGACGATCATAGCGATGTCAGCATGTTGCGACTGCGACGTGCGACAGCCGCACCCACCGGTGAGATCGGTCGCCCCGTTTCCGCCATCGGGGCCCGAGGCGGCATCCGGTCGGGTAGCCGCATCGGGACCGGCGTCGATCCCCCCGGTAGCACGGAGGGCGATGTCGGCGCACTGGAAGTAGATGTCGTCGGACAGCGCGTCGGTCGTGTACGGCGGCTTGTCGGTCATCATCTGGATGAGCTGGAGCGTGCAGTTCTCGCAGGCCTGGTTGGGCAGCGTGATCGTCTGCGTGTACATGGCCCCGGTCGTCGCGCGGCTCGGGATCGAGTCTTTCAGGACGTTGATGCTCTGGGTCGCGTCGTTGTAGGTCAGCGGGATCGTGAAGTCCTGACCGTCGAGATCGAAGCTGATCCGGAAGTGGCCGGGGTGGCCGACGGTCTCGGTCCAGCGCACGTCGACGGTCGCGCCGGGCGCGAACACGTTGCCAGCCGGGACCGCGCCGCGGACCGAATTGGCCGCGCCGCACGGACGCGTCTTGATCGAGGCGGTGGTGCGGGGCGTCGGATTGGTGAGCGAGATGTGGGCGGCGGCGAGCGAGGGGACCGCGACGAGGGCCGCGAGCGCGGCGAGGGCGGGCAGGGTGCGGGACGACGACATGGTCGGCACGATAGCAGCCGGCCCCGGTCGGGTTGAAGTGGGATTCGCGCGGCCGTGTGAGCGCTGGCGCACGGTCAGGCGTGCGCTGCGCTCTCCTCGCTCGGGCCGGCGAGAAAGACCAGCAGGCGATCGAGCAGCGTCGCCTGATCGGGATGGATGATGCGGCGCGCCCGCGACACCTCGATGAACTCGGCCTTGTCGACCTCCCAGGACGCACAGCGCGGCGTGGCGTCGATGGGCGCCGGGCCGGCGAAGCCGTGGACCCGCTTGCGGGAGCGGGTGTAGTCGACGTGGCCGATCGCGGTCAGGGGCCCGGCGACGATCCCGGTCTCCTCCATCGTCTCGCGGCGGGCGGCGTCCTCGAGGGACTCCTCGGGGTTGGGCTGGCCCTTTGGGAAGCCCCAGGGCGCGCGCCGGTTGAAGTTGCCGGCCGGATGGACGAGCAGGACCTCGAGGCCGAGCGCGGTGTGGCGGTAGAGCACGGTGCCCGAGGACTCACGCGCTCTGGGCTCACCGCGGATCATTGATCGCACCATGCGGAAAGAACCGCCCCTGCGCAACCGGCCTTGTGCGGATCGATCTCCGCGCACGGTCCGTACAGTCGTTCTCGTGACTTGTCCCATCCCGCACATCGCGCGGCCGCGGACACGCTGCGCGTGCGGGTACCGATGGGGCAGGCGGCCCCAGAATCCCCCGCGCCGCCGGTCGCGAGCGCCGCCAGCGCCATGTTAGCGTCCCACCTCGTTGGACCTCCACCCGCCGCGCGCCTGGCGCCGGCCGCGTCGCAAGGATCGCAGATGACGAACGAAGGCCGCCAGCGCTGGTTCGCGAAGATGATGGAGTCGGGGCTGGATAACCAGATCTTCGGGCCGTCGGACGTGCTGACCCACGCCACCCCCGAGGTGCTCGCCACCAACCTGCCGCCCGAGCTGCTGTCGAAGGTGCTGGCGGCGTCGCTGGCGGCCGGCAGCATGACGCCCGAGCGCGTGCTCGAGACCGTCACGCCCGACGTGATGGCCAAGCACCTCCCGCACGACGTCTTGTGGCAGTGCATCGCCGCCGCCGCGGCGCGGGCCGGTATCGCCGGCGGAGGTCGCTGATGGCGATCCCCGAGTTCCTCACCGACGTCCTCGAGAGCGCGCTCGATCAGGGGATCGGCACGCCGTCGGACGTGCTGCGCCACGCGACGCCCGAGGAGCTGTCGAAGCACCTGCCGCGCAACGTGTGGGCGGCCCTGCTCACCGAGGCGCTCACCGCGGCCCGGACCGACGCGCGGCTGGTGGTCGACAGCGTCACCATCGCGGTGATCTGTCAGCACCTGCCGGCGCCGGTCCTGTGGGCCTGCGTCGCCGAGCTCGGCGGCCGCAGCCTGTCGAAGCCGCTGGTGTCGCCGCCCCCGACCCGGGTCGCGACCATCCCGCCGCCGGCGGCCGAGCCGGCCCGCACGGCCACGTCCGGTCGCGAAGGTGGGCGCGAGCCCGCGCGCGAGACCGGCAGCCAGGGCAAGAAGGGCCAGCCGCCGTCGGGTGGCAAGCCCGGCAAGCGCCCGCCGCCGACCGACGACGACATCGAGATCGACCTGGCCGACGAGCGCAAGCCCGACGCGGTCGCGGTCGACGACGAGCAGCTCATCGACTGGGCCCAGTCCGAAGAGCAAGCCGCGCTCGGCGAGGTCGATCGCGAGCCCGCACCTGCTCCGCCGACGCGCGATCGGGTTGACACTCGCCGCCCGCACAGCTAGAAAAAGCGCTCTCGGGCGTTTAACTCAGCGGCAGAGTGGCATCTTCACACGGTGCAAGTCGTAGGTTCAATCCCTACAACGCCCACGAGCAGAGCCGGCGGACAGCAGGGGTCAGCGGCGGAAGGGGTCGGTGAACCAGGGGTCGGTGGTGAGCGCGGTGTCGGTCAGGGTCCGGAGGAAGGCGACCAGCGAGGCGGCCTCCTGATCGGTCATGGCGATGTTGCGCGGGGCACCGCCAGGCGCGCGCAGGCGAGGGTCGAGGTTGGGGTGGGGCAGCACGCCGCGCCGGTAGTGATCGACCACCGCCTCGAGCGTGGCCAGGCGACCGTCGTGCATGTAGGGGCCGGTCAAGGCGACGTTGCGCAGGGTCGGTGACTTGAAGCGGCCGTTGTCCTGCTGCAGGCCGGTGCGGGCGCCGATGCCGTTGTCGACGCCGACGGTGGTGGCGTCGAGGCCGTTGTTGGTGGCGCGGTCGATGAAGAACACCGCCTGATTGGGGCGCGGGCCGGGCGCCGGCGGGCCATTGAACATGTGGCAGTTGGCGCAGCCGCCGCGGGTCATGAACAGCTGCTTGCCCTGGTTCTCGGCCTGG
>JAYVSF010000440.1:0-3513 GCA_043775605.1 Myxococcales bacterium | reverse complement strand
GTCGACGAGTACGGCGGCGCGGTCGGGGTGGTGACGATCGAGGATCTGCTCGAGACCATCGTCGGCGACATCGACGACGAGTACGACGACGAGCCGTCGCCGATCCGGCAGGAGAAGCCGGGGGTGTGGCGGGTCGAGGCCAAGACGTCGGTGGCCAAGCTCAACCAGAGCCTCGACCTCGGCCTGCCCGAGAGCGACGACTACGAGACCGTGGCCGGCCTGTTGATCGAGCGCTTCCGCCGCATCCCGGCCAAGGGCGCGACCCTGCAGGTCGGCGGCGCGCTGATCGAGGTGGTCGAGGCCACCGACCGCGCGGTCGAGGCCGTCCGGATCAGCAAGCGCCGCCGGTAGCCCGGCGGGTGGACCCCGCGCCGATGTGGCGGTTGACCGAGATGGTCACAACGACCATACTCGTGACCATGACCGCCAACCGCTGGAGCATCGCGTCGGCCAAGGCCGAGCTGTCGCAGGTGGTCCGCCGCGCGCAGCGGACGCCGCAGATTCTGGAGAACCGCGGCCAGCCCGTCGCGGTCCTGGTCGCGATCGATGACTGGCGACGCCTGGCCCAGGATGATGAAGAGCGCGCTCACTGGCAGCGGTTCCTCGTGCTGGGCGCGGAGCTGCGGGCTGAGGGTGGCCACCAGCTCGAGCTGCCGCCCCGGCGACCGCGGGCCTCACCGTTCGCGCGACGCCGCGGGTGACCAGCTTGTACCTCGTCGACACCAACGTGCTGTCCGAGCAGGCCCGTCCGCGACCGGTCCAGAGGGTCGTGGACTGGCTCGCGCGCCAGGACCGGATCGCGATCAGCGTGATCACGATCGAGGAGCTCACCTTCGGAATTGCGCGGATGACGGGGCCGAAGCGGGCCAAGCTCGAGCGCTGGCTCGAGGAGCTGGTCAGCTCCGGCGTCGAGATCTTCGACGTTACCCCCGCGATCGCGCGAGCGTCAGGTGCGGCTCGGGCCGGACGCGAGGCCGCCGGGCGGCAGGTTGCGCCCGAGGACATGCTGATCGCCGCGACCGCGCTGGTTCATGGCTTGACGGTGGCAACCCGGAACGTCCGTGACTTCGACGGCTGTGGCGTGAAGGTCCTCGACCCCTTCGCAACCTGACCGTCGCCGGTCGCGCATGACCAGGGACCAACCGCACGAGCGCGGGCGCTCACCCGTGGCAGACGCGCTCGGGGGCAGCCGTGCTAAGAGGGGGCGTGGACGAGCCCCGATTGCGACGTTTGCTCGAGGCGGTCGCGCGCGGCGAGGTCGCCCCGGCCGCGGCGGCGGTCGAGCTCGAGCTGGCGACCGGCGCCGCCTTCGCCGACGATGTCGACGACGCGGTCCTCGACCTGGTCCGCGAGGCGCGGACCGGCGTGCCCGAAGTGGTGCTGGGCGAGTGGAAGACGGTCGAGCAGATCGCGGCGATCTTGCGAGCGCTGGCCGCGTCCGGCGGCGGCGCGCTGGCGACCCGGGTTGGGCCCGACAAGGCCGACGCGGTCCGCACCCTGGTGCCCGAGGCCGAGCACCGGGCGACGGCCCGTGCCCTGGTGATCGCTCCGGCGACGCCGCGCCCGGCCGCCGGCACGGTCGCGATCGTCTGCGCCGGGACCAGCGACCTGCCGGTCGCCGAGGAGGCGGCGGTGACCGCCGAGTTCCTGGGCGCGACGGTGCGGCTGATCGTCGACGTCGGGGTGGCCGGGCTGCACCGGCTCCTGGCCCGGTTGTCCGAAATCCGGACGGCTGACGCCGTGGTGGTGGTCGCCGGCATGGAGGGCGCGTTGCCGTCGGTGGTGGCCGGCCTGTGCGATCGACCGCTGATCGCGGTGCCGACCAGCGTCGGCTACGGGGTCAGCGCCGGCGGCTTCGTCGCGCTGGCGGCGATGCTGTCGTCGTGCGCGCCCGGGGTCACGGTGGTCAACATCGACAACGGCTTCGGCGCGGCGGTGGCGGCGGTGCGGTGCGCGCGCGCGGCGGCGAGGGCGGCGTGAGCGCCGAGGGGCTGCGCGGCCGTCACCTCCACCTCGATTGCGTCAGCGGCATCGCCGGCGACATGACCCTGGGCGCGCTGATCGATCTCGGCGTGCCGGTCGAGATCGTGGGCGACGCGCTCGAGCAGGTCGGGATCGATCGCGGGCGGTTGCAGGTCGCGCGGGTGGTCAAGGGCGGCATCGCGGCGGTGGACGTCAAGGTCGATACCGGCGAAGGCAAGGACGGGCTCGGGGCCCGTTCGCTGTCGGGCGCGGTCGCCGTTCGCTCAGGGCGAACGGTACGCGCGATGAAGGACCTGGCGGTCGGCGGGGCGCACGAGCCCACGCACGATCACGGGCACTCGCACTCGCACTCGCACGAGCACGGCCATGCGCGCGGCGAGCATCCTCACCATCACTACGCCGAGATCCGCGCGCGGATCGTCGGTGGCACGCTGCCCGCCGCCGTCCGCGACCGCGCCCTCGATCTGTTCGACCGGGTGGCGCGGGCCGAGGCCCGGCTGCACGGCACCTCGACCGCCGACGTCGTGTTCCACGAAGTCGGGGCGATCGACTCGATCGTCGATCTGGTCGGCACCGCCGCGGCCCTGGCCTGGCTGGCGCCGGTCGCGGTCACCTGCGCCGAGGTCGCGATGGGCCACGGCACGCTGCGCTGCGCTCACGGCGTCCTGCCGGTGCCGGCGCCGGCTGCGCTCGAGATCCTGCGCGAGGCTGGCGGGGTCATGACCTCGGGTGGCGTGGCCCGCGAGCTGACCACGCCGACCGGCGCGGCGATCCTGGCTCACGCCGTCACCGCGTGGACCCCGGCCCCGAGCGGACAGGCCCTCGCGGTCGGCTGGGGCGCCGGCGACCTCGACCTCGCCGATCGCCCCAACGTGGTCCGCGCCGTGTTGCTCGCGCCGCGCCAGCCCACCGCGGCCGCCGGCAACGACCCGCTATGGCGGATCGAGGCCAACCTCGACGACATGAGCCCGGAGCTGGCCGGCCACACCATCGATCAGGCCCTGGCCGCGGGCGCCGTCGACGCTTGGTGGACCCCGATCACGATGAAGAAGGGCAGGCCGGCGCTGGTGTTCGCGGCCCTGGCTCCGTCCGCGGCCCGCGATCGCGTGATCGCCACCGTCCTGCGCGAGACCACCACCATCGGCGTGCGCTTCGATCAGGTCGAGCGCACCGTGCTCGCGCGCGCGTTGGTCGTGATCGAGACCGAGTTCGGCCCGCTGACCATGAAGCTGGCCCGCGACGCCGCCGGCGAGGTCGTCAACGCCGCGCCCGAGCACGACGCCTGCGCCGCCGCCGCCGCCCGCGCCGGCGTGCCGCTCAAGCACGTCTACGCCGCCGCCATCGCCGCCTGGCACCGCCGCCCGCGACCCTGAGAGCGCGGCGGCGGCCCTCGAGCGTTCGTGGGTGGTGCGTGGGCGTGCGAAGCTCGGGCGATGTTCGCTCCCACCACCCGTGCCGGCGACGTCACCGCCGGCCAGCCAATGGCCACGACCTGGTTCGCCGTCGACGTCGACGGTCACGTCGCGGTGT
>JAYVSF010000439.1:0-10426 GCA_043775605.1 Myxococcales bacterium | reverse complement strand
GGCGACGACGAGTCGGCGAAGGAGGCGCTGCGGCAGAAGAAGGCGTGTCAGGTCGAGGCGGCCAAGATCCGGCGCGACCGCGACGAGGCCGCCGGCTATGCGATCGGCCTCAACAAGAGCCGCAAGGAGTTCGAGACCAAGCTCGCGATCCTCAAGCTGAAGCGCGGCACGCTGGCGACCCAACTGGCGGCGGCGCGGGCCGGCGGTGACGCGTTCGGCAACGACACCTCGGTGTGGGATCAGTTCCAGCGCGCCGAGGATCGGATCGAGGAGGAGACGGTGGCGTCCGAGGTCGATGCGGCGATGCGCGGCGAGCAGGAGCGCGACGCGGCGCTCGAGGGCAAGATCCTGGCCGCGGGGACCAAGGCCGGCGTGGGCGCGAGCGTGACCGGCGAGGATGCGTTGCACCAGCTCAAGGCGCGCATGGAGGCGGCGCGGGCGGCGAAGGGCACGCTGCCGGCGGCGGGGCAGGCCGCGTTGTCGGCCAAGACCGACCCGGGGTCGGGGACGGGCTCCGGTTCGGATTCCGGCTCGGAGACGGGAGGCGCGCGATGACGATATCCGACGACGATTCGCTGCTCATGCGGCTGCGCGACCTGTCGCTGGTCGATCTCGACGCGCTGCTCGCCGGCACCAGCGGCGACGAGTACGCCGAGCTGGTCGCGACCTACGCGCTCGATCTCGAGGACGCGCTGCGGGCGGCGCGAGCCCGGGCCGGCGAGCTGCTGCGGACCTTGACCGGCGGCGATCCGCTGGCCTTGCTCGACGCCCATCCCGCCAGCCGGGCCAGGGACGGCGGGCGCGAGGCCGCGGAGCGGACCGCCAGGCGACTGACCGCGCGAGCCCAGGCAGCGCGGGCGCTGGGTCGGCTCGACGACCTGACCGCCGGCCTGTACCCGAGGCTGATCGAGGCCGATCGGCGGCGCGCCGGCCTGTGACGCCGCACGCGGTCGTGCCCACGCCGGCACCGGGGCCGCCAGATTGTCGCCGGATCGTGACCGGACCGCCCAAGGACCGGCCCCCGGCAGTTGTCCTACAGCCATCGCCCTCCCTATAGTGCGTGCGAATGTCGGAGGAAGAGGCCGACCTCCTCGTACGCGCACGGAAGGGTGACACCTCTGCCTTCGGCGCACTCGTGCGCCGCTACCAGCGCCGCGTGTACGCCACCGCCCTCCACCTCACCGGGAACCACAGCGACGCCGACGACGTCGCCCAGGAAGCCTTCGTCCGCGCGTTCCGCGGGCTGCCGTCGTTCGACGGCCGCGCCGACTTCTTCACCTGGCTCTACCGCATCACGATCAACACCGCGCTCAACCGGTTGCGGTCGACCCGGCGGACCGAGGCGCTCAGCCAGGCCGGCGCGGTCGAGTCGGCCCAGGTCGGCGGTCGGCCCGAGGGCCTGGGCGCGCCCCAACTCGCGCCCGACGAGCAGGCCGCGCTCACCCGCGAGGTCCGCGAGGTGCTGACCGCGATGGCCGAGCTGTCGCCGACCCTGCGCGTGACCCTGGTCATGGCCACGATCGAGTCGATGAGCCACAAGCAGATCGCGGCGATCCTCGAGATTCCCGAGGGCACCGTGGCCTGGCGGGTCAACGAGGCCCGCCGGCTGCTGAAGGCCAAGCTCGCGGCCCACACGTCCGGACCGCTCGCCGGCGGCGCCGGCAAGAAGCCGCACGGATCTTCCCCCCACTGATCTTCCCATGAGCGACCACCTCGACCAGCTGATCCGACAGGCCGCGAGCGCCCACCTGGCGCTGGCGCCGTCCCGCGTGCTCACCACCGCCGGGCTGTCGGGCGAACACGACGAAGATGACCTCGTCGCGCGCGCCCTCGCGCGCCTCGACGACGCGGACTACGTCGGCCAGCTCGAGCCCCTCGATCCGGAGGCACTGATGATGTCCGAGTCCGATCACGATTCCGACCGTCACGGCGTTGCGCCGCCGTCGTCCGCGAGCGGCGACGACTCGGGCCTGCACGACATCCGGGCCCTGGCGCAGACCGCGAAGATCCGCATCTCGCGCAAGATGCCGACGGTGACCGACGCCGACGAGGAGACCTGGGCCTCGACCACCGGTCAGCTCAAGGCGATCGCGCTGCCCGAGCCGGCCCGGATTATGATGCTGCCGGATCTGCCGTCGACCGCCGACGCCGAGGCCGCGCGGGTCACCGCGCTCAAGGTCGAGGCCCGCGGCGCCGGCGCGAGCGCCACCGCGGCGGCCGCCGAGCTCACCGCGATCCAGTCGGTGGGCCCGCGCAAGCGGACCGGGCTGTGGCTGGGCGTGGCCGGTGCGGCGGCAGCGGCGGCGGTGGTGGTCGTGGTCGCGACCGGCGGCGGCTCGAGCACGAAGTCGGACAGCGGCGCCGTGGCCGCGGGGCCGACGTCGCCACCGTCGGCGAAGACCGAGGCGGTGGGGGCGGTGGTGACGACCACGCCGGCGCCCGGTGGTGCCAGCAGTGTGGCGGCCGAGAGCGGCGCCGCGGTGGGCTCCGGCTCGGCGATGACGGTGCCGGCGACCGCGGGCCGTGCCGATGGCGCGCCGCAAGTGGCCACGCCGCCCGGCGAGGCCCGCCACGAGAAGGACACCGGCGCGACGCCGCGTGGCACCGGCGCCGGCTCTGCCGCCGCCGATCACGTGGTCAAGGCTGCCGGTCCAGGCGCGGGCAGTGGCGCCGGCTCGGGCAAGGACCCCAAGGGCCCCGGCGACAAGGCCCCGGCCGGCGACGGTAGGAAGCCGCCCCCGACCCCGGCCGCCACCGGTGAGAAGAGCATCGACGATCTGCTCGGCGACGCGACCGGCGGCAGCAAGCCGACCCCGCCCGGCGGTGGTGGCGCCATCGGGCCGAAGCCCGACAAGAAGAGCCTCGACGGCAAGGACATCAAGGCCGGCATGGGCGCGGTCAGCAGCAAGGCCCAGGCCTGCTTCGATCAGCACGGCGTCGCCGGCTACGTGAAGGTCAAGGCCACCGTCGATCCCGCCGGCAAGGTGATCAAGGTCGACGCGGTCGGCGACTTCGCGGGCACGCCGACCGGCGCGTGCGTGGCGGCGGCGGTGAAGGCCGGCGCGTCGTTCCCGCCGTGGGACGGCTCGCAGATGACGATCAACTACGGCTACACGCTCAACGAGTAGCGGCGGCGCGGGATCAGGCCCCAGTGGTCGAGCACCAGCACGACCCGAGGATCGAGCGTGGTCTTGCCGTCGGCGGTGAGCTCACGATCGATCGGCTCGTGCGCCGGATCGACGTTCTTGACCGCGACCAGGCGCAGGCGCAGCGCGCCGAGGTCCGGGTGGCGCGGTAGCTCGGCCTTCTCGAGGACCTCGGTCCAGGCGTAGATCGTGTCGCCGGCGAAGGTCGGTGCGGCGTGGGTGCCGCTGTTCCAGGCCGCCATGCGCAGCACGTTCTCGAGGCCGCCGTGGGCGAGCGCGTGGGCGACGCTGATGACGTGGCCGCCGTAGACCAGGCGCCGGCCGTGCGCGGTCCGGGCCTGGGTGTGGGCGTCGAAGTGGACCCGCGCGCCGTTGCCGTACAGACGGGTGGCCTGGACGTGATCGGCCTCCTCGATGGTCATGCCGCCGTGATGGACGATGCGCTCGCCGGGCTGGTAGTCGTCCCACAGGTGCGGGCTGCCCGTGGCCCAGCGCAGATCGTGGAAGCGGCTCAGGTTGAGGGCGTCGGGCACCGGCAGCTCGTCGGCGGTGACCGCGCCCGGCAGGGTCGGCACCAGGGTCGCCGCCAGGGCCTGCGCCGGATCGCGCTTGGGCACCATCACCCAGCGGATGAACGACACCACCTCCTGGCCCTTCTGGTTGTGGCCGCGCGACTGGACGTAGACGATGCCGCGGTTGCCGTCGGACAGCTCGCGCAGGCCGATGACCTCGGACTCGCTGGTCAGGGTGTCACCGGGCTGGACGACGCGGTGGAACAGGACCCGGGCGTAGCCGAGGTTCGCGATCGCGTTCTGCGAGATGTCGGCGACGGTCTTGCCGAAGACCATGTGGAACCCGAGCAGATCCTGGGCCAGCTCGCGCGGGAAGCCGAGGCTGCGGGCCAGCTCGGTCGACGACGACAGCGGTCGGCGGTCGCCGGTGAGCGCCATGTACATCGCCAGATCGCCGCCGTGCAGCGTGCGCGGGCTGGCGTGCGTGAACCGCTGGCCGAGGTGGAAGTCCTCGAGGTAGTTGCCGGTTGTGACCTTGCCGGTGGCCATGGCCTGCGAGCATGCAGAGGGCGCGGCCACGGCGCAAGCCTCACAGCGTGTCAGCCAGGTGGCGGTCGTCAGGGGACGCGACGACGGCGGGCGAGGACGACGGTGAGGGCGGCCGCGAGCACGGCGATGACCGCGAGCGCACCGGCGATGACCGCGAGCAGCGGGCCGCGGGCGCTGGCCGCGACCGTGAAGGGACCGAGGCGAGCGAGGGTCGGGCGCCGGTGGACCGGCAGGATCGTGATCGCGGTGCGGGCGTCGTCGCCGACCAGGGTCCGGGCGGCGGCGCGGGCGAGGCCGTCGAGCCGGTCGACCGGCGCGTCGGCGTCGGCGACCAGCGCGATCGTCACCGAGGGCGTGGCGACCGCCGGCGTACGCGCCAGCGGATCGGGCGGCGCGCGCTCGATCACGACCTCGGCGTCGGCGATCATCGGCAGCGCGATCAGGTGGGCGCGCAGGCGCCGACCGAGCGCGTCGTCGGCGGCGCGGGCCGCGGCGGCCGGGGAGGGCGGCAGCGCGTCCTCGATCGAGCACGCCGACCCCAGCGCGGCGGTGGCGAGCAACGCGACGAGGCCGCGCCTCACAGGGTTGGCCAGAATCCAACCCTGTGTCATCGATCGAGCGGGCCGGCACCGGAGTGCCGGGCCGATCTCGACACTCAACCCCGGCCCGAGCTGTGCTCGGGTCCTCACAGCACGCGCTTGCAGGTGCTGCACCACCAGGCGCCACGCTTGCCGTGCCAAAGCGTCGCCTGCCGGCAGCCGGGGCAGGTCGGCGAGACCCGACGGGCGAGCACCGGGGCGGTGACCACCGGGCTCGGCGTCGCGGTCGCGCGCGGCGGCGGCGGCGGCTCGAAGGCCTCCCGCGTGGCCAGCGCCCACGGCGGTGAGGCCGTCGCCGGGTTCGGCGGCACGCCCGGCTCATGTGCCCCGACGACGGCCGCCGGCGCCGGCGCCAGCGACGGGCCGCCGAGCACGCGCGGCCCGGCGTGGGCATCCTCGGGCGCCGGCGCCAGCGGTCGGGTCCACACCCCGATGCCCGGCGAGATGCTGGTGACGGCGACCGTGGCGGCGGACGTGGTCGCGGCCGGTGCGGTCGCAGTCGTCGGTGCAGGCGCGGCGCCGAGCGACGGCAGCACCGGGCGCACCGCGGTCGCCGCGCGTGGCTGCAACCCGGTCCGGACCGGCGCGCTCGCCTCCGGCTCGTCGAGCTCGGTCGCGGTCATCCGGCGGCGGGCCAGGAGCGCGGCCGCGGTCGTCGCCACCAACGCGGCGGCGAAGGTCGGCAGGCCCCACGCCAGGCTGTCCGCCACGCCGGACGGATGGAGCGCGGCGGCGCCGACGCCGACCGCGAGCCCTAGCAGCGCCAGGATCACGGTCGCCACTCCCCAGGCGCCGGCGGCGTAGCCCCAGGCCGTGCGGGCCGCCGCACCGGTGGCCGGGACCAGCAGCGCCGCGATCAGCCCGACCGTGAGCCGCGCGCACAGCCTGAAGCCGTCGTCGCCGCCGCCGAGGGCGCCGCTCTGGCAGTCGTCGCCGTCGCAGACCTCGCGGCCGAGCGGCGACGCCGCGATCGCACGGAACGCGCCGACGCCGTGCCACCAGCCGTGGTTGGCGAGCGACAGCCAGGCCACACCCGCGCCCCCGGCCAGCGCCACGACCAGCGCCCACCGTCGCTCGGGCCGGTGCTCGACCAGGGGCTCCGACGACGGCGCCGCCAGCCCGAGTCCGGCCACCATCGCGCCGATCACGAGCGCGGCCAGGCCCCAGCCCCGGGCGACATCGTCGCTGCGGCTGAGGGTCTCGCTGGCCACGAACATCGCGCCGAGGCCGGCGGTGAGCGCGGCGCTGGTCGCGGCCCAGGCCCGCAGCGGACGATGCCGGCGCCGGACCCCGGCCACGGCGAGGGTCAGCGCCACCGTGCCCAGCGCCCCGGCCAGCGTGGCCCAGCCGAGGGCCGCGAACCCGTCGTCGCCGAGGCCGCGGGCGCCGGTGTAGCCGACGTCGTGACAGCGCCCGTGGTCGCACCGCTCGCCGCCCTGGAGCTGGTAGCTCGCGCGCGGACCGTCGTCGTCGCCACCGGTGCCGCGCTGGCTCTCGAACCACGGCACGAACGCGGCGAGCAGGAAGGCGAGGGCGGCGAGGGCGCACAATCCGGCGCGGAGGGCTCGCCGTGACATCGGCAGACGGTACCATGAGCGTGCTCGTGAACGCCGTCGCCGCCCTCGCCGCGCGCTTGCCTCGCTCGGCCCTGGCCCGCCTGGTCCCCGCCGCGCGCGACCGGGCCGCCGATGACGGCGACGCCGCGCTGGTTGCCGAGGTCAGCCGCTGCTTCGAACTCGATCTCGCGGCCCTGCTCAACCGCCTGCGCGCGGCCGAGCTCGAGCACCTGGCCCGGGCGCTGACGCCGGCCACGCCGGCCGACCCGCCTCGCGACGCGGGCGAGCTGCGCAGCGCGCTGTGGCGATGGGGCGCCCGGCTCGAAGGCGCCGGTGACGATCACCTCGGCACCGCGCTGCAGCCGGTCCCGATCACCGTCGGCGCTCGGCTGTGTCAGCCGGCGCCGCCGCGCGGCCTGGCCCCGGCCACCACCACCTGGCCGCGCCCGCTGCCACCGCCGCGGCCGCCGGCGCCGCCGCCCGAGGAGCCCGACGACGTCGACGCGCTCCTGGCCGCCGCCGATCGCGCGCTGGGTGTGCCGCTGCCGCCGCGCGGCAAGGACAAGGGCGCGTGGGGCGCCGCCGCCGCCCGCCTGCTCGGCGTGGTCGAGCGCGGCCACGACGAGCCCGACTGGCGCGGCGACGTCGAGCTCAAGACCGTGCCGGTCGCGCGCGATCGCCGCGGCGCCTGGCGGGTCACCGAGGATCCGGCGGTGGCGATGGTGGCCGCGGCGCCGCTGACCAAGCTGCGCCGCGTGCTGTGGATGGTCCGGGCCCCGCTGCCGGCCCGCGCGCCCGCGGCGGCGCCCGGCGCGACCTTCCTGTCCTGGTACTTCGTCGAGTGGGACGCCGATATCGCGCGCCTGGTCCGCCGCGATCTCCACACCCGACCCAAGGGCCCGCGCGGCACCACCGGCCGCGGCTGGTACCTGCACAAGCGCTTCTTCGTCGACGCCGGGCTCTACGCCACCCTCAACGGTCCGCCATCGATGGGCCGAAGCAGTGATCCACCGTGACCGACGCCGCTCTCGAGCAACCGCCCCTCGCCGATGGCCTGCGCCTGGTCGGCTCGGCCCAGACCAACCGCGCGATGGAGGCGGAGCTGGTCCGGCTCTGTCGCCGTGGGCTCGAGCGCCGGCCCCCTGCGGCCCGGCGCGACGGCACCGGCCAGCTGATCTATCCCTGGGACGACGCGCTCGGCGGCCTCGCCTTCGCGTATCACCGGACGTCGACCCGCGTGGTCCGCGATCTCTACGCGCTCACCGCCCGCCGGCTCGAGCCGCTGTACGACGAGCTGCGTGACGCGATCGCCGGCGATCCGCGACCGTGGACGGCCGGCGCCCGCAGCCTGTCGGTCGAGGTCCGCCGGGTCGCGCAGTTCGCCGCCGGCGAGCGCCAGATCGTCGGCACGGTGAAGAACGCGATCGTCGATGCCCTCGCCAGCCGCGGCCAGCGCCTGGCCATCGATCCCGAGCGCCCCGACCTCCTGCTGGTCGCGCGCCAGGACGATCGCGGCCGCATGCTGGTCAGCCTCGATCTCGGCGGCGGCACCCGGACCCGGCGCGGCTGGCGCCACGATCAGGGCGAGGCCCCGCTGCGCGAGCACCTGGCCGCGGTGCTGGCGATCGAGGCCCGCTACGATCCGCGCCAGGATCTGCTGGTCGATCCGATGTGCGGCGCCGGCACGATCGCGATCGAGGCCGCCCTGGCCGCGCGGGGGGCGCCGGTGGTCGGTGACGCGCCGGCGCTCTGGCCCGAGACCCGGCCGATGATCATCGCCGGCGATCGCGACGTCGACATGGTGGTCGCGGCCCGCGCCAACGCTCGCCGGGCCGGCGTCGACCAGGTGATCTGGGAGCGCGCCGACCTCACGACCCTGACCCGCGAGCGCCTCCTGGCCTGGGCCGCCGACGCTGGCACCGTGCCGCCGCGCGGCCTGGTCATCTGCAACCCGCCGTGGGGCGAGCGGCTCGAGCTGGCCGACGCGCGCCTGTTCTACGGCGAGCTCGGCGACTGGTGGCGCAGCCTCGGCGACTTCCGCGGCGCGTTCCTGGTCGCCAACCCCGCCTTCGAGGACGCGTTCGGCTCGCGCTGGGCGATCAAGAAGCCGCTCGGGTCCGGCGACGTCCGCGGCTACCTGTTCGTCTACGAACCATAGCGAGCCTTGGCGATCGATCAACAATGACTCCGGGCGATCAGGATCCAGACAGGCGATGACCACGACCGCTCCCCCCTCGGGCGCACCCGCCCGCTTCTGGCACCCTGAAGGCGACGGCGGCCGCATCCGCTGCGACCTGTGCCCGCGGGCCTGCACCCTGGCGCCCGGCCAGCGCGCGTTCTGCTTCGTCCGCGGCAACCACGACGGCGCGATGGTGCTGTCGGCGTACGGCCAGGCCTCCGGCTTCTGCGTCGATCCGATCGAGAAGAAGCCGCTCAATCACTTCTACCCGGGCAGCGCGGTGCTGTCGTTCGGCACCGCCGGCTGCAACCTCGGCTGTCGCTTCTGCCAGAACTGGGACATCTCCAAGGCCAAGGATCTCGATCGGCTGAGCGCGCGGGCGACGCCCGAGGCGATCGCCCAGGCCGCGGTCGATCACGGCTGCAAGAGCGTGGCCTTCACCTACAACGATCCGGTGATCTTCGCCGAGTGGGCCATCGACGTCGCCGCCGCCTGCCGGGCGCGCGGCGTGGCCACGGTCGCGGTCACCGCCGGCTACATCACGCCGTCGGCGCGGCCCGAGTTCTACGCCGCGATCGACGCCGCCAACGTCGACCTCAACGCGTTCACCGACGAGTTCTATCGCCGGCAGTGCGCGGCCGAGCTCGAGCCGGTCCTCGACACACTGCGCTGGCTGGTCCACGAGTCCGACGTCTGGCTCGAGGTCACGACCCTGGTCATCCCCGGCCTCAACGACGGCGCCGACGAGCTCGGTCGCATGTTCGACTGGTTCGTGCACGAGCTCGGGCCCGAGGTCCCGCTCCACCTCACCGCCTTCCACCCCGACTACAAGCTCGACGATCGGCCGCCGACCCCGCCCGCGACCCTGCGCCGCGCCCGGCGCCAGGCGCTCGCCGCCGGCCTCCGCCACGTCTACACCGGCAACATCGTCGACGTCGAGGGCCAGGCCACGGCCTGCGTCGGCTGCAGCGCCAGCCTGATCGAGCGCGACGGCTATCGGCTCCTCGGCTGGGCCCTCACCGACGACGGCGCCTGCCGGGCGTGCGGTCACCGCCTCGCCGGCCGCTTCGCCGGGCCGCCCGGCGGCTGGGGATCGCGCCGGATGCGGGTCGTGCCCTGACCCTGGTGAGCCGTGGCGCCGGCAACGCTGGCCCGGTTCCTGATCGTCGCCACCGCGTCGGGGTGGGACCAGGTGCTATCGTGCTGCGGTGACGGCCCGTACCGACTATGAGCAGCTCGAGGTGGCGCTCGGCTACTCGTTTCGCGATCGGGCCCGGCTCGAGATCGCGCTCCGCCACACCTCGTGGGCCAACGAGCACCCGGGGATCGGCGGCGGTGACAACGAGCGCCTCGAGTACCTGGGCGACGCGGTCCTCGACCTGATCGTCGGCCACCGCCTCATGGACCGCTTTCCGTTGCTGCGCGAGGGCCCGCTGTCGGTGACCCGGGCCCAGGTGGTCAGCGAACCCGGCCTGGCCGAGGTCGCCCATCGGCTCGGGCTCGGCCAGTGGCTGTTGCTAGGCAAGGGCGAGGACAAGAGCGGCGGGCGGACCAAGCCGTCGATCCTGGCCGACGCCTTCGAAGCGGTGGTGGCCGCGGTCTATCTCGACGGCGGCTTCGACGCGGCCTGGAACCTGGTTGAGCGCCTGCTGGCGGCGCGCCTCGAGCGGGTCGAGCCCACCGGCTTCTTCGACTACAAGACCCGGCTGCAGGAAGACGTGCAGAACCGGCTGCGGCTGTCTCCCAAGTACCGGGTGATCTCCGAGAAGGGGCCTGACCACGAGAAGGTCTTCGAGGTCGAGGTTTCAATCGGCGTCGACCTGTTTGCCCGCGCGGTGGGGCGCAGCAAGAAGGAAGCGGAGCAGGCCGCCGCGCAGAAGACCCT
>JAYVSF010000438.1:0-5172 GCA_043775605.1 Myxococcales bacterium | reverse complement strand
CGGGACGACGTCGCTGGCCGAGCAGGTCCGACGCCAGCCGCTCGCGGTGGTGCTGCTCGACGAGCTGGAGAAGGCCCACGCCGAGGTCTTCGATCTCCTGCTCGGCGTGCTCGGCGAGGGCCGGCTCACCGACTCGATGGGCCGGCTGGTCGACTTCCGCATGACCGTGATCGTGATGACGTCGAACCTCGGCGCCCAGAGCGCCAGCGTCGGCTTCGGCAGCGGCGGTGGTCCCGATCACGCCGCCGCGGTCCGCGCCCACTTCCGGCCCGAGCTGATCGGCCGCCTCGATCACGTGGTGTCGTTCGCCGCCCTGACCCGCGCCGACATCGAGCGCATCGTCGACCTCGAGGTCGCCAAGCTGCGGCTGCGGCCGGGCCTGGGCCAGCGCAACCTCCGGCTGTGGCTGTCGCCGGCGGCGCGCGCGCAGCTCGCGACCCGCGGCCACGATCCGAAGCTGGGCGCACGGCCGCTGCGCCGGTTGCTCGAGGAGCAGGTGGTGGCGCCGCTCGCGATCCGGGTGGCTGGGGAGCCGCACCTGCGCGATCGCGCGATCGGCGTGGTCACCGCCGACGAGGCCCGGGGCGCGCCGGCCGATCAGGAGCTGATCGCGCTGCCGCCGTGACGCGCGCGCCTGCGGGCGCGCGCTGAAGGCCAACGGCCGGAGGAAGGCAGACCCCGAACTTCCTCCCGACCCCGAACACCCAGCGTCACTGTTGTCCGCTCGCCAAGGCTCGCTATGGCCGCGGGCCGAGCAGGAAGAACGCGGCGGCCGGGAAGCGCTGGGCCCAGTACAGCTCGGTGTGGCTGGCGCCGGGCTGGACCACGTGCAGCAGGTCGACGCCGGGCGTGTAGCCGACGTCGTCGTAGGTCTGGCTGAGGTGGGTGGTGTTGGTGATGTCGTCGTTGCCGTTGCCGCTGTCGCCCGAGTCGACGTAGATCCGCCGCGGGCGCGGGGTGATGCCGGCGGTGGCGGCGACGTCGGCGATGATCACGGTGCCGTCCCACCACGTCGACGGGCTGACCGCGCCGATCAGGCCGAACACCGACGGCCGCTTGACCCCGGCGTAGGCCGAGACCAGGCCGCCCAGCGACGAGCCCATGATCGCGGTGTCGGCCGGACCGGGCGCGGTCCGCAGCATGCCGTCGACCACCGGCTTGAGCTCCTGTGCGACCATGGTCAGGTACTTGTCGGCGCCGCCGCCGTCGCCGACGTCGGCGTCGACCGTCGGGGTCAGCTCGTAGATCCGGCCGGCGGTGTTGTCGATGCCGACGACGATCGCCTCGCGCGTGGTCAGGCACGGCCCGGTCCCGCACGCGCCGTCGTTGGTGCAGGTCGCGCCGGTGCTGCACCGCCCGGCCTCGCTGGCGGCGTCGAGCGACTCGTCGACCCGCCACTCGACGCCGCCGAACGCGGTCGCGACGTCGAACAGGTTCTGGCCGTCGTGCATGTACACGACCGGGTAGCGGGCCCGGGTGTTCTCGTCGTAGCTCGGCGGCAGGTAGGCGCGGATCGCGCGATCGTTGGCCAGCGCGGTCGAGTGGAAGCTCCGGATCAGCGTGATCACCTGGCCGTGGGTGCTAGCGAAGTGCGGATACAGATCGAGGGTGGCGCCGGGCGTGAGGTGGTAGTTGGCGCCGCGCGCCCAGGTCGCGTCGTCGAGCAGCGGCTTGAGCTCGACCGGCGCCGCCAGCGCGTCGATGGTGAGGGTCCAGGTGTCGTCGGCGCCCGCGGTCAGGGCCACGCCCGCGGTCCACGACAGCGGCGCGCCCGAGCCGCGCAGGCTGACGGTGTGGGCGCCGGCCGGGTAGTGGACCCGGACCGTGGTCGCGGTCGAGGCGTCGGGGCCGATCGTGCTGTCGACCGCCGCGTCGATCGCGGTGGCGCCGTCGACCGGGAGCAGCGAGTCACCGCCGTCGTCCCCGCAGGCGACGAGGGGGATCGAGATCAGGAGCGAGAGCGACAGGAGGCGGGCGGTGCGCACGGCCGTCGTATACCCGAAAAGCGAGACTGGTTGGACCAGTTCACGGCCCCGCGGGCTACTTGAGCTCCAGCGCGACCGGGCCCACGAGGTCGACCTGGAGGCCGCCGAAATCCGACGGACCGAGCGTGAGGGTCATGTCGTGGACCGCGGCGACCCGGTGGGCGATGTGCAGGCCGAGGCCCTGACCGCCGGTGGCGCGACCGCGGGCGGCGTCGCCCCGGAAGCCCCGCTCGCCGACCCGGTCGAGGTCGCTGCCAGGGACGCCGGGGCCGTCGTCGAGGACCCGGAGCCGGAAGTGATCGCCGGGCTGCGGCTCGAGCAGGATCGCGACGTGGCCGCCCTTCCGGTTGTGGCGGATCGCGTTGTAGACCACGTTGCTGACCGCCTGCTCGAGCAGCGTGACGTCGCCGTCGCACGCCAGCGGCGGATCGGGCAGCGCGACGTCGAGCGTGACCTCAAGCTGGCGCGCGATCGGCCGGTGACGCGCACAGATCCGCTCGATCAGCCGATCGAGCGGGACCCGGGTCCGGTGCAGGGCCGGCGCGCCGGCGTCGAGCTTGGCGGCGACGCCGAGGTTGTGCAGCAGGCTGGCGATGTAGTGGGCCTCGTCCATCGCCGAGGTCAAGGCGTCGCGATCGATCGGCTGGCCCTCGCGATTGTGGTCGCGCAGGTTGGCGAGGTGGGCCTGCAGCACGGTCAACGGGATCATCACGTCGTGGGTGGTGTTGGCCAGGAAGTCGCGCAGCGCCCGATCGCGCTGATCCTTGACCGCGAGCTGGGTCCGGACCTCCTCGCTCACCGCGGCGAAAGCGCGGGCCAGGTCGGCGACCTCGTCCGTGCCCTCGACCGGGATCGACGAGCTGAAGCCGTCGTCCGCCGAGCGCTGCACCGCCAGGGTCAGGCGCCGGAGCCGGCGGACCAGCGGCGCCACGGCGAGCAGCACGACCACCACCACCGCAACCGCGGGCCACAGCCACCACCGGCTGGCCGGCAGGATCGCCGCCGTCCAGCCCGGCCCGGCGGTGCCGTCGCCGAGCACGAAGGCGCACGGTCCGGTGGTCCACGGGGTGCGCACCAGCACCCGGACCGGGGAGCCCGGCCACAGCGAGTCGACCGTGGCCACGCCGTCGTCGCCCAGCGCGTCGTACAGCGCGACGGGGATGGCCGGCGCGGTCAGATCCGTGGGCTGGCGCAGGTGGTCGTACAGGTGGAGCACCAGCGGCGGGAACGGCGGCCGGTGAAACGGTGGTGCGCGATCGCCGTCGGACGGCGGGGGCGAGCGGACCGGGCCGCCGTAGGCGATCGGATCGGCCTCGCAGCGGCCGCGCGCGCCGGTGAGCTGGTTGCGGAAGTGGATCAGCTCGATCAGCTGGGTGGTCGCCGCGCTGTGCCGGGCCCGGGCATCGAGCCAGGTCAGGCCCAGTACCAGCGGCACCAGCACCGCGGCGGTGGCGACCGCGAGCCGGGTCTGCAGCCTCATGCGCTCTTGTCGACGGCCAGGCGGTAGCCGATGCCCCAGACGGTCTCGATCAGGCCGGCCTGGCCGAGCTTCTTGCGCAGGCGCGAGGCGTGGACGTCGAGCGTGCGTTCGCTGCCCTCGCGATCGGGATCGAGGACGTTGTCGACCAGCCAGGCCCGGGTGATGGCCATGCCGGGCCGGCGAGCAAGCGCGAGCAGGAAGCCGTACTCGACCGGCGTGAGCTCGACCGGCAGGCCACCGACCGCAACCTCGCGCCGCTGCAGATCGATGTGGACCGGACCGGCGTCGATGACGTCGGTCCGCTGCATGGTCGGCCGCCGGACCCGGGCCCGGACCCGCTCGATCAGCTCGTCGGGCCAGAACGGCTTGGTCATGTAGTCGTCGGCGCCGAGCTTGAGCGCGCGGACTTTGTCGACGCTGTCGTTGCGCGCCGACAGCACCAGCACCGGCACCTCCGAGGTCTTGCGCAGCTCGGCGAGGATCTCCATGCCGTAGGTGCCGGGCAGCATCAGGTCGAGGATGACCAGGGCCAGCCCGGCGGTGTCGTTGGGCCCGAGCCGCCGGCCCTCGGTCCACCAGGTCACGTCATAGCCGGCCGCCCGCAGCCGCTGCGTGACCTGCTCGCCCAGCTCGCGATCGTCCTCCAGGAACAGGATCCGCTCGCCCATCGCTCAAAAACCGACGCCGAGCTGGGCCGTGACCGAGAGCTGGTCGTTGAGATCGATGTTGGTGCCGGCCAGGCTCGACGGTCGATCGTCGCCGGCGCTCTGGGCCGCGAGCTGGACCTGACCACGCCAGCGCTTCCAGCGGCCCCCGGCGACGCCGACCTTGAGCTGGAGCACCGCGTCGCCCTTGTGCGCGGCGATCGGGTTGAGGTACGCGGCGCCCACGAACGGCTCGACGAAGCGCTTGCCGGTCTTGCGTCCGCCGTGGCGCCAGCCGGCGATGACCTGGGCGGCGACGAACGGGGTGTGGTCGTCCTTGACCTTGATCTTGCCGAAGTGGCTTGTTCCGGCGATCGCGTCGCCCCAGATGCGGAGCCCGGGCCCCGGCAGATCGGCCTCGACGTCGAGCCCGCCGGCCCAGTAGCGACCGACGCCGGTGCCGAAGTTGACCTCGCGGTTCTGCGCGAACGCGCCCACGTGCACGCCCTTGACCGGCCGGACCTCGGCGCGACCGGTGGCGACGAGCCCGGCGCCGTCGGCCAGGATGCGCGGGCTCTCGATCCCGAGGGTGTCGTAGGCCTGGGCCAGGGACAGCTCGATCACCGGGTGCAGGCCGTGGGGCTTGCTCCACGTCAACTGGGCGCCGCTGTGCCGACCGACCACGCCGAGACCGCCGCCGAGGGCGTCGGACACGATGCTGCGGTCGATGGTCGGCAGGGTCCAGGTCGAGGTCCGCTCGATCGCGCTCGCCGGCAGCTTGAACCGGCCGGCGCGGAACGACACGGCATCGCTCAGCTTGACGTCGATGTACGCGTCCTTGACCGTGCCCTTGACCTCGAACGAGACCTTGGCGGCCAGCCGCTTCTTCCAGTGATAGCTGACCCCGACCCGGGCGCTGGCCAGCGACAGGCCGCCGAGCCACGGGTTGACGTTGTGCGGATCGGTGAGATCCTCGCCGAACGGGTCGAGGTCGTCGTCGTAGGCGGCGGCGCGGGCGTAGACCCGGCCGGACACCTCGAGGTCGGGAGCGGGCGCGGCCGAG
>JAYVSF010000437.1:0-3030 GCA_043775605.1 Myxococcales bacterium | reverse complement strand
GAAGGCCGCCAAGAAGGCGGCCGCCCCCAAGAAGGCCGCGGCGAAGAAGGCCGCTGCCCCCAAGAAGGCCGCGATCCGCAGCACGTGAGTCCGTCGTCGCGCCCTGCCTCCGATCGTGCGGCGAGCCGGTCGGGGCAGGGTGGCGGCGAACCGGCGGCCGTGCGTTAGCGTGATGCACGGAGGTGTCCGCGTACCTGGTGGGCGCCGCCGCCTTCAAAGCGGTTGGGACAGGCGATCCCTGTCCGGCGGGTTCGATTCCCGTCCACCTCCGCGACGTTCTCCCTGGTCAGAGCACTTTTCCACAGGCCGAAATTGGCCCTCTGGTCACAGAATGGTCACGATCTTTGGGGCAGTGCATCGGCGCGACGTGCGCAGGCGTCGTCTCAGCACTGCGCGGTGAGCGCTTCGGCGATGTCTGCGACCGCTCGGCCGGAACAGCGCACGGGTCGGGAGCCCGGGGCCACTGGCTCGCCGCCAGCAAGCGCGCGACGTGCGACTCGGCTCCACCAACCGACGCGCCGACCCGGCGCTCATTGCCGAGATGCGGCGTTCAGCCATCCAGGTGTCGTTCGACGAGGAGCCCGTCGCTCAGCTGGACTCGGAAGCGATCGACTTCCGAGTCGCTTCCGAGAACTTCGCGCCGACCCGCCGGCTGCGCCGATCCGACCTCGAGAGCCTCGGGCTGATGACGAGACACCAGGGACGCACGGTGCCGACGGTGGGTGGTCTGCTGCTGTTCGGCCGGGACCGCAGCAACACCTTTCCCGACGCTTGGATACAAGCCGGGCGCTTCGCCGGAGTCGACCGCAGTGCAATCATCGACAGCGTCGACCTGCAGGACGCGCTTCCGGCGATGGTGGAGGACGCCCTTCGGTTCCTCGACCGCCACCTCGCCACGGCACTGGTGATCGACGGCGCGCGGCACCGAGGAGCGAGGCCAGTGCCGCTCGTGGCCCTACGCGAAGCCGTGATCAACGCCGCTGTGCACGCCGACTACTCCCAGGCTGGTGCGCCCATCCGGCTCGCCGCGTTCGACGACCGCGTGGAGATCGAGAACCCTGGTCTGCTGCCGTTCGGCATGACCGTGGACGACATCCGCATGGGCGTCTCCCGGGTCCGCAACCGCGTCATCGCACGCACCTTCCGCGAGCTCGGCTACATCGAGCAGTGGGGCAGCGGCGTGCCTCGCATGGCGGCCGCTTGCCTGCAGATGGGTCTACCCGAGCCGCAGATCGACGACTTCGGTGGCCGCGTGCGCCTCACCTTCCACGCGGAGCCGTCCGCCACGCCCCAGCTCGATGACATGGATCGCCGGATCCTCCATCACCTCGACAGTGCCGACGGACTCACGACGGCTGCCCTCGCCACGACCCTCGGCCGGACGACACGGGCGACGCGCACGCGACTCGCTGCACTCGTCGAGCGAGGTCTTGTCGTCGAGATCGGCAGTGGACCGCACGACCCGAAGCGCCGCTACTACCGGGCAACGTCGACGCCGGACACCCGCGCTTGACGGCAGAACGCTTCTGAGTCGACCAATGGTCACCCTCCTTCGAGCAGTGCGTCGGCGCGACGTGCGGCGTCCTCGTCGTCGCCCGGCATGACGTGCGCGTAGACGGTGAGCGTCACGCCGACGTCGGCGTGACCGACGCGCTGCGAGAGCACCTTCACCGGCACGCCGGCGGCGAGCGCGGCGGTGGCATAGCTGTGGCGAAGATCGTGCAGCCGGATCGGTGGCGGTCCCGCCGCGCGCACCAGCTTGGCGAAGAGGTTGGAGAAGGCCTCCGGGTTCGGGGCACTACCGTCGAGGTTGGTGACCACCAGACCGTGCTCGCCCTGCCAGCCGCCGCCGATCTGCAGCCGCTCGGCGGTCTGCGTCCGCTTCCACGCCTTGAGTGCCGACAGCGTGGCCGGTCTGATGGCGATCGTCCGGTTCCCTCGCGCCGTCTTCGGTGTCGAGGCGGCGGTCGTCTTGCCGTAGCGGATGCGGGTCGAGCGGATGGTGATCGTGGCGGCCTTGAGGTCGACGTCGGTCCATCGCAGGCCGAGCACCTCGCCGCGCTGCATCCCGGTCGATGCCATCAGCATCCACACCGCGGCCCACCGGTGCGACTCGGCGGCTTTCACGAACCGACGCAGCTCGTCGGCCGTCCACGCCTTCATCTCCGGGACGCGGCCGCGCGGCGGATCGGCCGTGTCACACGCGTTCCGCTGCAGCTGACCCCAACTCACGGCGTCGCGCATCGCACGCGTCAGCACCCCGTGCACGTTGCGCACGGTCTTGGGTGACAGGCCGGCGCCGAGACCGCGGCGAGACTCCGTGCGTCCTTCCGTGAGGAGCCGGCTGTAGAGGCGGTTGAGGGCGGCGCCGTCGACCGACTGGAGGCGAGCCCGACCGAGCTCGGGCAGGACGTAGAGCCGGATGATGCCTTCGTACGCTGCTGCGGTCGAGGGCCGCAGCGATGAACGGCGCCCCGGCAGCCAGATGTCGAGCAGGTACGAACCGAGCGTCGCCTTGCTCGGCGCCACGAGCACGCCACGGTGCTTGTCGGCGAGGATGGCGGTGAGAGCGGCCTGGGCGTCCTTCTTGGTAGCGACGCCGCGGCGCCGCAGCTGCCGCCGGCGGCCGTTGGCGCCGGGAAGGTCGACAACCAGCGACCAGGTCCCGTTGTCCGCTCGTGAGATCGATCCGGCGGTGCTCATGGGCGTGCCTTTCGACGTCAGGCCAGTGCGGCCATCACCGTCCCGACCGTCATCTTCTCCCACTGGTGCAAACCGCGACCGGCCGCAGGATCGTCGCAATGAGGTCTGTGTCGGACCGTGCTGGTTGGTGCTGCGTCGTGCGGTTCGCGCTTGGCTTCCGCACGTCACAAGGGGGTCGATGCGACGCCGCGGCGCTAGATGATTAGTTCCAAGGGATTCGCGCGGTCCGCGCGATCATCCACCAGGTAGGCAGCGAGGGTGTCCACGATCAGGGGGCTTACACAGACCCTGATCCCGGAGGACGCAGCGCATGAACCCTGACCTGGA
>JAYVSF010000436.1:0-8764 GCA_043775605.1 Myxococcales bacterium | reverse complement strand
CGCGATCGACACGGTGCTGTCGTCGGCGCCGTACGACAAGACGCCGACCGTGATCCGCTCGGTCGATCAGCGGGTCTATCTGCGCTGGGGCTTCTATCGCGGACCGCGCCAGTGCGGCACGTTCAACGTCGAGCCGTACATCCTCACCGACATCCCCGGCGGCATCGTGCCGCTCGAGGGCCAGCCGGCGCCGACCACGGCCACCGCCGGCCTCGGCACCGCGACCATCCCCGGGCCGACGGCGCTCGAGACGCCGAAGCCGGTCTCGACCGATCGCAAGGCGTCGTACGCCGCCAACATGTGGGTCGCCGGCGTGACGTCGAACAGCGTGCAGCGCCTGATGCGGGTGTCGGCGGTGCCGTTCACCGCCGCCGGCGCGACCGCCGCCACCACCACCGGCGATCTGCAGAGCCTGTACGAGGGCCTGCTCGGCGAGATCGGCGCGATGCGCAGCTGGGAGCTGACCAACCCCGCGGACTTCACGCGCAAGACCGGCATCCCGGCCGCGGTCGGCGCCGATCGCCTCGTGGTCCTCGTCGTCACCGACAAGGAGAAGCTGGGCGTGGTGCTGAGCCCGAGCGCCTCGGGCGAGTACCGCGCCACCCAGCTGCTGCGCTAGGCGAGCGCGGCCGACGCCTCGCTGACCTTCTCGACGCTGGCAGCGAACAGGCCCTTGGGCCCGTTGCTCTCCGTGTACTCCACGGTCTGGCCCTGCACCAGCGTGCGGAACCCGTCGCCCTGGATCGACGAGTAGTGGACGAACACGTCCTTGCCGTCGTCAGCTCGCGAGATGAAGCCGTAGCCCTTCGCGTCGTTGAACCACTTCACGGTGCCTTGCGCCATGTACAACCTCCGGTCCTCGCGACCCGACCCCCGAGCCGCCTCGTTCCGGTTAACCACGCAGGCTCGGTCGTCTCAACCACGACTTCGTGAAAATCGGCCACGCGCTGGAATAGTGCGCCTCGGCTGAAAGCCCGGCCCACAGTGCCAGTCGGACATGGAGGCCAGATTACGCGTCGGTCGTCGAGGATGGCGCGTCGGCCGGCGTGGCCGGAGCCGCCGGCGCGGCTGGCGAAGCTAGCCCGGCGAAGAACACCGCCATCTGCCGGCGCTGCGGCTCGGGCATGAACTCGAAGTTGCGCCCGCGGTCGATGATCTCCCAGAAGTCCTTCGAGTCGACCCTCTCGAGCTGCTCGCGGATCGTGCGCAGGCGCTCGACCGGCTCGGCCTGCAGATCGTCGGCGATCCGGGTCGCGCGCTCGGTGGCGCCGGCCTCGAGGTAGTAGCAGGCCAGCTTCACCTGCGCCTTGCGGATGCCGACCAGCGCGCTCTCCTGGCGCTTGGCCCGCAGCGGCTGATCAAGCTCGAGGAACGCCGTCAGCATCGCCTCGTCGCGGCCGCCGAGGCCGTGGGCGAGCTCGCACAGCGCGCCGACGTCGTAGGCCACGGTCTCGGTGACGAAGCCGAGCTGGAGGTCGTAGCTGGTGCGGCCGTAGTAGATCATGTGGCCGACCGCGTCGGCGGCCAGCTCGTCTTCGCCGCGCCGGATCATGGTCTCGACCAGCTGCCGGTACTGGTTGAGCACGTTGTAGGCGGTGCGCACCGCCTTGGCGTTGATCGTCGCGCGCAGGTACGAGTTCATGAACTTGAACACCAGCATCACGACCTCGCGATCGCCCTTGCCGGCGGCGGCCTCGCCCAGGTAGCGGGTGTCGATCGCGATCAGGTAGTTGATGTCGGGCATCACGCCCTGGGCCTCGTTGTAGATGCCGAGGTACTGGCGCAGCGCCTTCCACTCGACCCAGGTCCGCTGGCCGCCGAGATCGCGCAGCGACTCGGGGTCCATCGCGACGAAGTCGGGATCGTCCTGGATGGCCGCGCCGATCGCGAACCATGCGACCGAGGCCTTGTCCTTGACCGCGAGGTAGCCGACGACAAAGTCCTTGATCGCGTCGACCGCGCGGCTGGCGATGATCTTGTCCTTGCCCGAGATCGAGTTCGAGGTGATGTCGGTGAGCTCGGCCATCGCGGTCAGCACCCCGGCCTGGCCGGCAGCGGCGGCGGCCGGCGGCGCGGTCACCGACTGGTTGACGTTGTCGACGGCGTCCCGCCGGATGCGGGCGATGATGCTCTGCGGCTCGAGGAACCGGAACACGTACGCGAAGTACGGCAGCATCACGACCAGGCCGGCGGTGGTGAACACCAGCATCGCGACGATCGCGGCCCGCGGCACGAACGCCTGGTGGACCGCGAGCGACAGCCAGACCCCGCACACGCAGGCCACGATGAAGTAGGCCATGACCGCGAGGTTGACCCGGTCGCGCAGGAACAGCTGGGCGACGCCGGTGTACCGCTCCGACGACAGCTGGACGATGATGCTGACCACCGTGATCACGATGCCGAGCACCGCCGCGGTCATGCCGGCCAGCGCCGGCAGCGCGTCGGTGATCATGTTCGACTCGAACGCCAGGTAGCGATCGAGCGGGCCACCGCCGGCCCGGCCGGCGTCGATGAGGTAGAAGCCGGCGAACACCAGCAGCGACAGCGCGGCCAGGATGGCGATCGGCCAGAGCCAGAGACGACGGACCGAACTCACGTCGGGCCAGCGTAACACCGCGCGCCGGTCACAGGGTCGAGGTCAGGTGGAACCAGGTCTCGCCGATGCCGGCGGTCGACAGGCCGTGGGCGTAGCCGACCTCGAACGCGCCCGGGATGTACAGGCCGATCAAGGTGTCGAGCCGGAGCGCGCCGCCGACCGACACCCGCAGGCGGTCAGCGCTGATCGTACCGTCGTAGGCCAGGCCGGCGTCGACCAGCAGGGCGAAGTGCAGCCGCTTGACGTAGAAGGGCAAGGTCGACGCGCCGCGCTCGACCTGGGCGAGCTGCTGGCGGTACTCGAGGTTGGCCAGGTGGTAGGTGTTGCCGGCGACGGTCCGCGGCGGGAAGCCGCGCAGGAAGCCGGTCGGCGACGCCCGGGTCGAGTCGACGATCGATCTCGCGACGTCCTGATCGGGCTGGCCGCCGAGCGCGAACGCGGCGCCGCGCCCGAGGTCGCTGACCCGCAGGCCGCCGGTCAGCCGCAGGGCGAGGGTCGGGGTCACGCCCCACGGCAGCTTGTAGTAGCCGCGCGCGAACCAGCTCACGGTCAGGGCCCGGTAGGTCGCGCCCAGCGCGGGGTGATCGAGGCGCATGCTGCCCGAGGCCTCGACGCCCTTGGTCGGGCCGACGCCGTACAGCACACCGCGCACGTGCGCGTACGACGCCCGCAGCGCGACGCCGGCGCCGAGGTAGTCGGCCAGCGGCACCAGCGGCAGCGGCTGATCGGGATTGGCGGTGGTGGCGGGCGACTCGGCGCGCCGGACCCAGTCGAGATCGTAGTCGAACGAGATCGCCAGCGAGCTCTCGTCGTTGTGGCGCACCGGCAGCCCGACCCCGCCGGTCACGCTCAGCACCTCCTCGGTCCACGGCGTCGCCTTGCCATCGAGCCGCAGCGACGTCCGTCGCGACAGCTGGCGGCCGACCGCGAGCCGCAGCCCGAGCCGCGAACCGCCGTAGCCGTAGGCCAGGCCGAGCCCGAGATCGCCGCGGCCGAGGTCCATGGTGACGCCGAGGTCGTAGGCGTGGAGGCCGGCGATGTCGCCGCCGCTGGTCCGGGCCTGCACCGCCTGGCCGAAGGTGCCGAGCACCAGGGCCGCGGTCCAGCTCTGGGGCGCGAGGGTCTCGAGCGGTCGGTACGGGCGCGGCGCCGAGACCTCGACCTCGTCGTCGGCGACCACGGTCGGCGGCGGCCGATCGTCGACGTAGGGCCGGGCCGCGCGCCACAGTCGGCGGTCGAGGGTCAGCTCGAACAGATCGAAGCCGGTGCCGACGAAGTCGGTGTACGCCAGCCGGGTGCCGTCGGGCGACACCGCCAGCTCGGCGACCCCGCCGATCACGCTGGTGACCTGCCAGGTGGCGCCGCTGTCGAGATCGCAGGCGTAGGCGTTGGCGATGCCGGTGCGGTCGCTGGTGAAGTACAGGGTGTGGCCGTCGGGCGCCCACACCGGATCGCCGTCGAGGGCGCGGTCGTGGGTGACCTCGAGCGGCGGCCCGCCCGCGATCGGCGCCACCAGGATGTCGCGGCGACCACCGGCTCGCCAGGCCACGAACGCCAGCCGGGTGCCGTCGGGTGACCACGCCGGGTTGAAGGCCTGATCGAACCGGCCGGGTCCACTCCACACCACCTGGCGCCAGGCCGGCGTGCGGCGGTCGCCGATCACGACCTCGCTGCGCGAGCCGCCGTTGCGCGAGAACGCGAAGTGATCGCCGTCGGGGGCGATGGCCGGCTCGCGGGCGCGCTCGCCGTGGGTCAGGCGCTCGACTCGATTGGCCTGGCGGTCCCAGTGGAACAGATCCTGGAACGAGTACGTGTCGCGGAAGGTCCAGCTCTGCTCGTACAGCAGGCCACCGTCGGCGTCGACGTCGAAGCCGCCGATCCGCTCGATCAGGCGGACGTCGCGCTCGGCGCCCTTGGGGCCACCGACCGGCCGCGCGCGGATCGTCGCGTCGCGGACGCCGTCGGAGTCGAGCCAGTACAGCTCGCGACCGTCGCGGCCGTAGCGCGGGTTGCGGACGGCCTCGCCGTGGAACGTGAGCTGACGGCCGGCGTGCAAGCCCACCCGCTCGACCGCCTCGAGCTGCAGCGTGGCCTTGGCCCGCAGGTGTGCGCGCCAGTCGTCGTAGAGATCGTCGAAGCCCTTGCCGACCACTGCCGACAGCTGGCGGTTGATGCCGAACGGGATCGTGGTGCCGCCGTTCTGGGCCGACATCTTGCGCAGGGTGTCGTCGCCGTAGCGATCGAACACGTACTTGAGGAAGTGCGAGCCGTAGAGGTAGGCGGTGTTGCCGCGCGGGAACTGGATCGGGTTGTTCGAGATCTGGTCGAGGCCGAGCGCCCGGCCCTGCAGCACTGGCACCCGCAGGAACATGTCGAACTGGGTGCTGCGGATGCGGCCCGACGAGCTGCGCCGGCTCTCCTCGTACGTGGCGATGCCCTCGATCACCCAGCGCGGCATCACCTGGTTGGGCGCCCAGGTCTTGCCGAACACCTTGTTGTAGAGGGCCGGCAGCCCGCCGATGGTGTCGAGGTGGACGATGTGGGTGTACTCGTGCGCGACCAGGCCGTACAGCCAGTCGTCGTGATCGGCCAGCACCGAGTCGGCGTTGGGAGAGGTGGCGTACAGCGTGATCTGGTTGCGGGGCAGGACCGAGGCGAAGCCGTTGGCGCCGTCGGTGTCGTCGAGCAGCACGACCTGGGTCTTCGCGGTCGGGGCGTGGCCCAGGGCCGGCGCCAGCAAGCGGTGGGCGCGCTCGCCGACCACCGCCACCCGCCGCGCGACGTCGCCGAGCGGCTCGTAGTAGTGGACGACGAAGTGCGCGCTCTCGACCGTCTTCCACACCCGGTCGGGATCGCCGGCCCGCGCCCGGCTGGGGCCCACGACCACGGCCAGCGCCACCGCGACGGCGATCACGGCGGCGCGGCGCAGGCTCAGCATCGGCCCGCATTGTAGTCCGCCCCGCGCGCCGGCAGGCCGCCGATCCTCGGTGACTGTGAATCTCTCAGTACCCGGCCTGGGCGGCGCGGAGGGCGGCAGCTTCGTCCCGCCACACCACCTCCATCGCGGCGCGAGCGGCGGGCGGAATCAGCTCCGAGAGCGACGCCTTGGGCCGTTCGCGCTGCTGATCCGAGTCGCGGAGAGCCTCCTCACCCCGGACCAGGCCAAGCAGGAACGCGAGGCGTTCCTGCGCGAGCGCTGGCGGGGAGACGCGCAGGCACGCGTCGACGACGGCCGCGAGCGTCGCGCGGACATCCTCGAGCTCCTGGCCTCGGTCGATCGGTGGATAGATGTCCCTCGCGAACCCCCAACAGAAAGCCATCCAGTCGAGCGGCTCTGGCGAAGCGCTGATCCGCAGTCCGGCTGCGGCATGGCGCGCGGCGGCCACCAGCTGACGCTCCTCCTCGGCGACTGGCTTGGTCATGCCTCGACCCTAGCCGCGAGCCCGCGATCGTGGCAACTCGGCTGGCGACCGTGGCGCGCCTGGGTCGCCGGTCAGCGGTGGCCGCGCTTCTTCTTCAGCGTCGCCAGGTCGTTGCTCAGGTCGTGCGCCTGGTCGCTGTCGGGGCCGAAGGTCTTCGCGATGATGCGCAGGCCGCGCTCGAGCTGGGCGATCGCTCCCGCGGTATCGCCGCGCTGGTCGAGCACCTTGGCCAGCACGCTCAACGTCGACGCGATCTCCGGGTTGTCGTCGCCCATCGCCGCGGTCTGGATGGCGAGCGCGCGTTCGAGCGCCTGCTTCGCGGCCGCGGTCTGGCCGAGCGCGACCTGCAGCTCCGCGCGCATCATCATGGTGCGCGCGACCAGCGGGTGGTCCGGGCCGTACGCCTTGGTGACGATGGCGAGGGCGCGATCGATGTAGGGTGCGCCCTGGTCGGCATGACCCTGCAGGAGCAGCACCGTGGCCAGGTTGTCCAGGCTCGACGCTAGAGCGGGATTGTCGGGGCCGTAGCCCCGCTCCTTGATCGCGAGGGCCTGCTCGAAGCCGGCGCGCGCGTCGTCATACTTGCCGTCGTCCTCGTCGAGGGTTGCCAGGTTGTTGACGATGTCAGCGACCTGAGGGTGATCCTTGCCGTACGCCGCCTCGGTGAGCTGCAGGTCGCGCTGATAGGCCGCGCGCGCTCCGGCATGGTCGCCGAGATCCCACAGCGTCGAGCCGAGCCAGGTGAGGACCTGACCGAGCTCGGGCGCGTCCTTGCCGTGCGTCTTCTCGCCGATCGCAAGGGCTCGCTCGAGGGCGGCGCGCGCGTCGTCGAGCCGGCCCTGGTGGAGGCGCAGGCCACCGATCACCTTGTCGAGATGGAAGCGCTGGTCGGGCAGATCGCCGGCGCGGACCACGGCAGCCTCCGCGACCCCGACCAGTTGATCGGCGGCGCGCAGCTCCTGATCCGCGGTGGCCAGCGTATCGAGCACCGCGATCCACAGGTCGGCGGTGAGCGCGTCGTCGTGCGCCGCCGCCGCGTCCTTGGCGGCGCGCTCGAAGGTGGCGCGCGCCGGCTGACGGCTGGCGAACTGCGCGAAGCCCTGCCAGTAGCGCGCCTTCGCGGCCAGCGCGAGCAGCTGCGCCCGATCGGCTCGCTCGACCGCCTCGCCGGAAGAGGCGAGCTGCTCAGCGTACTTGCCGGCCGCGAAGAGCGCGTGGGTCCTGGCGATCAGCGCCTCGATCGCGTTGGCCTCGGCGCGCTGCGCCGGATCATCGGGCAGGCGGGGCGCCGCGTCGAGGCGGGGAACGTCGCGGCAGAGGTCGAGGCTGGTGAGGTTGACCGCGGCGCTGTCGGCGGTCGCGAGCACCCGCGCGTCGGCGTGGCCGAAGACCTCGATCAGCGCGGCCAGCTCCTGTCGGCGCTGATCGAGGCAGTGATCGCGCAGGTCGAGCATCGCCGCGGACTGCTCGCCCCGGACCTGGGTCGCCTCGCAGGCCTCGACTCGCTGGGCCGTCCACGCGGTGGTGTAGGTATCGATCCGGCGCGCGACCCGCGCGAACGTGGTGTCGGCGCCGGCGACCTTGGTGGCGACGAAGGCCGCGCGCACGGCGTCCCGCTGGGCCGGCGTCCAGGTGTCGCCGAGGGCGGCGTGGGCGGCGGCGCACGCGGTCGGTCGCGGCGGCGGCGTGGGCTTGCCGCCGCCGGCCAGCACCATCGCGCCGGCGCCGAGGCCGGCGACCACGATCACCGCGCCGACGCCGATCGCGATGCGGCGGCGGCCGGCGGCCGGATCGCGCGCGACCTCGTTGAGCAACGCGGCCATCGAGGGGAAACGCGCGTCGGGAGTCTCGCTGCGCGCGCGGGCCAGCGCGCGGGCGACGTGCGGAGGCGCCTGGTCGCCGAGCGCCTCGGCGAGCGACACCGCGTAGGCGTACTGGTCGGCCGCCGGCCCGATCGACGCCCCGGCCCGCTGCTCGGGCGCCATGTAGGCCGGGGTGCCGAGCACCGCCCCGGTCGCGGTCAAGGACGGCAGCGCCGACGCCTGGCTGGTTCCGTCCGAGACGGACGTCGCCGTCGCCGTCGCCGTCGCCGTCGCGTCGTCGATCGCGCGCGCCAGCCCGAAGTCGGCGACGCGCACCCGCCCGTCCTCGCCGACCAGCACGTTGTCGGGCTTGAAGTCGCGATGGATCATGCCCGCGGCGTGGGCCGCCGCCAGGCCCCGACCGGCGGCGACGTAGACGCGGAGGATCTCCTGCGGCGTCCGCGCCGACGCCGCGCACCACCCGCGCGCGGTGTGGCCGAGCACGTACTCCATCACGACGTACGGATGCTCGGTCCAGGTGCCGACCTCGTGGACCGTGACGACGTTCGGGTGGACGAGCTGGGCGAGCGCGGCGGCCTCCCGCAGCAGCCGATCGCCGCCCGGCTCGGCGGCGACCGCGGCGTGGACCTTGATGGCGACGTCGCGGTGCAGGCGGAGATCGCGCGCCAGGTACACGACGCCCATCCCACCGGCGCCCAGCTCGCGCTCGATGCGGTACGCGTCGGCGATGGTCTGGCCGGCCGACAGCACCGCGCGCGGCCGCTGCCGGCGCATGCCGAGGAGGTCGGCGAGCTCGCGATCGCCGACCTTCGCCGCCCCCGGCTTGGTGGAGTCGACCTCGGTGTCGCTGGCGTCGGGGGGTGTCGAGGAATCAGTCGGCATCGTCGAGGATCTCTGCGGCCATCGCGGTGAGTCGGTCCTTG
>JAYVSF010000435.1:0-1673 GCA_043775605.1 Myxococcales bacterium | reverse complement strand
ATGCGGTCGGTGGGCCCCAGGTTCTGCCCCAGACCCCAACCGTGCACCCAGTAGCCCTGGGCCATGAGCGTGGACCGCAGCGGCACCGTGGACCGGTCGCTGGCGGTGAAGCCGGGCAGCACGAGCACGGGGTGGCGGTCGCCGCGGCCGATGAGGCGCAGCCACGGCGCCGCCGCGGTGAAGGCGCCGAGCTCGAACCAGGCCCGGCTCTCGGCCAGGCGCAGCAGCAACGACGGGGGTTCGACCGGACGGCCGGAACGGGTGGGGCTCACGACGTCGAGGGTATCCGCTGGCGTGACGGACGACACGCGACCCGGTCGCGGTCGGCCGGTCGGCCGGTCGGCCCGGCCTGGGAGCGGCGGGCGACGGCGGTGTAGACAGGCCGGGGCATCGGATCGAGGGGGAACCATGGCCGACGACGAACTGCTGTACCGCGTGGAGGGACATGTGGGGGTCATCACCCTCAACCGTCCCGAGCAGCGCAACGCGCTCACGTGGCGCACCTACGCGCTCTTGGAGGAGGCGGTGCGCACCACCGAGGCCCGCTGCCTGGTCATCACCGGGGCCGACCCGGCGTTCTGCTCGGGCGACGACGTACGCCAGGTGATGGGGGGCGGCGACCGCCCGCCCGACGTGGGGGCGGGGTCGAAGACCGGGCCCCGGCTCACGCCGGCGGCCGACGCCCTGCTCCACACCGACGTGCCCGTCGTGGCCGCCGTGAACGGCGCGGCCGTGGGCTGGGGCATGGAGCTGGCCATGATGTGCGATCTGCGCGTAGCCAGCGACAAGGCGAAGTTCGGCGAGCTGTTCGTGCTGCGCGGGCTGTGCACCGATGTGCCTGGCCTCGGGCGTCTGGCCCAGCTGGTGGGCCGCGAGAAGGCGGCCGAGATGGTGTTCACGGGCGACGTCATCCCCGCCGAGGAAGCGTTGCGCATCGGCCTGGTCGGTCGCGTCGTGCCGCACGCCGAGCTGCTGCCCACGGCCATGGCGCTGGCCACGAAGATCGCCGGCAACCCGCCACTGGCCGTGCAGGCCATCAAGGCCGGTCTGCGCAAGGCGCTCGATCCCGACTGGAACGACCTCGGTACGTGGGTGTCGTCGACCCTGGGCCGCCTGTTCCAGACCGAGGACCACCGCGAGGGCGTGAAGTCGTTCCTGGAGAAGCGGCCCGCCAACTACGTGGGGCGCTGAGGCCCGCCGGTCGGCCGGCGCCGGGCCACCCGCACGCGTCGGCGTTCGAGCGGTTCGGCGCACGTGCCGCACACGACCACGGGGTGGCATTCGTGGCCGCGCTGGTCGGCCGGCGCGTCGGCGGGCTTGTGGAACAGGCGCATCGGCGGGCCGCCGGCTCCTGCTGTCCACGTATCGCCCCACGACCACAGCGCCATGAGGACGCGGAAGAGATCGTCGCCCTTGGGGGTGAGGTGGTACTCGAAGCGTTCGGGCCGCTCCTGGTAGGGACGCCGTTCCAGGACCTCGGTGTCGACCAGCCACATGAGCCGGTCGGTGAGCACGTTGCGGGCGATGCCGAGGTTCTGCTGGAGCTGCTCGAAGCGGTGCAGCCCGAACGAGACGTCACGCACGACGAGCAGGGTCCACCAGTCGCCCACCACGTCGAGCGTGCGGGCGATGGAGCACGGGAAGTGGGCCACGCTCGTTCGCCTCGACATGGG
>JAYVSF010000434.1:0-2537 GCA_043775605.1 Myxococcales bacterium | reverse complement strand
CCAGCGCGCCGCGATCGATCGTTCCGTCGAAGCCGGGGTGCGCGCGCAGGGCCTTGAGCTCGGAGCCGAACGCGAGCTGGCGCCCGCCGTCGACCCAGCCGTAGAACAGCGGCTTCTCGCCCAGGCGATCGCGGGCCAGGATCAGCGCGCGGTCCTGGCGATCCCACAGCCCGAGCGCGAACATCCCGTGCATCCGGGCCAGCGCGCCGGCGATGCCGAACACCTCGAACGCCCCGAGCATGACCTCGGTGTCGGACTGGCCGCGGAAGCCGAGGCCGCGGTCCTCGAGCTCGGTCCGCAGCGCGCGGTAGTTGTAGATCTCGCCGTTGAAGGTGACGACGAACCGGCCGCTGCCCGAGGTCATCGGCTGGTGGCCGAGGGGCGACAGATCGATGATCGACAGCCGGCGGTGGCCGAGCGCGACCCCGGCCGGGGCGTCGAGCCAGGCGCCGTGGTCGTCGGGGCCGCGGTGGGCGAGCGCCGTGGCCATGGCCTTGACCGTGGCGGTGCCGGGCTCGAGCGCGAGGCCGCCGGGGGCGTAGAGACCAACGATGCCGCACATCTCAGAGGGTCTCCAAGTAGAGCACAGCCCGGCCAGACCAGGCAGACCCCGCACCACACACGTGACCCCACACACCCAGCGTCATTGTTGACCGCTCGCTACTCAGCCCCACGCCCGGCGGATCGCCTCGGCGATGCCGCCGCCGCCGCCGGTCGGGCTGACCAGCAGATCGGTGGCCTTGGCCGCGACCGCGTCGGGGGCCCGGCCCATCGCGAACGACCGGCCGGCGACCTCGAACATCGGGACGTCGTTGACCCAGTCGCCGACCGCGACCGCGTCGTCGAGGGTGCAGCCGGTGACCCGGCACAGCTCGGCCAGCGCGGTGCCCTTGGTCGGCCCGGCGGCGCGGACCAGGACCGCATGGGCGCCGGGGTGGGCGTGGACCGCGAAGCTGGCCACGAACAGGCGGTCGCTGTGGGCGCGCAGTGCGGCGTGGGCGGCGGCGACCGCGTCGGCGCCACCGATCGCGACCGCGGCCAGCGGCACCTCGGGCCAGGTCAGCGCGCCGTCGGCGACCCGGAGGTTGGGCGACCAGGTCCGGACGTAGCCGGCGTAGGGCGCGCCGGCGCGATCGTGATGGATGCCGCCCGCGTCGAATACGAAGCCGGCCAGCGCGTGGGCATCGACGGTGTCGCGCAGCAGCGCCGCGAGATCGTCGGCCATCGGGTGGTGGGCGAGGGTGGTGCCGGACGCCAGTTCGATCAGGTGGCTGCCCTCCATGCACGCGATCGCGCCGTCGATGGCGCAGGCCGCGGCCGCCGCGACCGCGCCCGAGTGCAGACGGCCGGTCACGATCGTCACCGTGACCCCGGCGGCCTGCAGCTCGGCGATGGCGGCGACGTCGCGGGCGTCGACCGTGTGATCGGCGCGCAGGAGCGTGCCGTCGAGGTCGAGCGCGAGCAGCCGGTAGGCCATGGCCCGCGCAGTGTAGCAGCCGCGTATAGTCGGGCGCACCCATGCGCCGGCCCCGGCTGGTCTACCTCGTCACTCACTCGATCTCGGCGCGGCTCCTGCTCGCCGGGCAGCTCGCGTACATGCGGGCTGCGGGTTTCGACGTCACCGTGATCGCGAGCCCCGGGCCCGATCTCGACGTCGTCGCCCGGCGCGAGGGTGTCGACGTGATCCCGCTGGCGATGGAGCGCGCGATGCGCCCGGCGGCCGACGCCCGGGCTCTGGCCCACGTCACCGCGACCCTGCGCCGGCTGCGACCGGACGTCGTCAACGCGTCGACGCCCAAGGCCGGGCTGCTCGGCATGATGGCGGCGCGCGCGCTCGCGGTGCCGGTGCGGATCTACCTCCTGCGCGGCCTGCGCCTCGAGACCGAGACCGGCTGGCGGCGCGCGGTCCTCGGCGGCACCGAGCGGCTGGCGGCGGCCTGCGCCCGCGACGTCATCGCCGTCAGCGCCAGCCTGCGCGATGGCTTCGTCGGCGCCGGGCTGGCGGCCGCGGCCAAGGTCCGGGTGCTGGGCGCCGGCTCGTCCAACGGCGTCGACGTCGAGCGGTTCGCCGTGACGGCCGAGGTCCGGGCCGCCGCTGTCGACGTCCGCCGGCGGCTGGGGCTGGCCGAGCGCGCGCCGGTGATCGGCTTCCTTGGTCGGCTGGCCAGGGACAAGGGCATCGTCGAGCTGCTCGACGCCTTCGATCTCGTGCGGGCCCGGCGACCCGACGCGCGGCTGGTCCTGGTCTCGGCCGATCTTGCCGACGAGGACACGCCGGCCGAGGTCGCGCGCCGGGTGCCGCGCACGCCGGGCGTGATCGTCGTGCCGCGGGTCGACGACGTCCGGCCGTACCTGGCCGCCATGGACGTCCTCGGCTTCCCGTCGCACCGCGAGGGCTTCCCCAACGTCGTGCTCGAGGCCGCGGCGCTGGGCGTGCCGGCGGTCGGCTACCCGGTGACCGGCGTGCGTGACGCGATCGTCGACGGCGTGACCGGCCGGCTGGTGGCCGCGCGCGACGCTGGCGCGCTGGCCGATGC
>JAYVSF010000433.1:0-4033 GCA_043775605.1 Myxococcales bacterium | reverse complement strand
CGACGAACTCGCCCCATGACTACCCGACGCCTACCATGACACCGACCTGAGCACCCCGGGATCACCACCGGACTTCAACAAAGCTCGGGACATCCTCTGGAGCAGTCCCGGGCCGTGTTCGAACGGCTGCAGATCTGTTTGGCGGCCGCCGGGGCGACGGTCAGCGATCTGGTCCGCATGACGATCTACGTCGTCGAGTTCGACGAGTCGGCGCTGGACGCGATCTACGCCGGGGCCGCGGCGGTGTTCAGCGAGGATCTGCCGGCGCCGACATCGACGTTGCTAGGCGTGTCGGCGTTGTTGCTGCCGGGTCAGCGCATCGAGATCGATGCGGTCGCGGTACTGGGATGAGCGGACGTCGGGCGTCCTGCGGGCGAGGTGGCAGACTTCTGGTCAGGGGTGGGACATGACCCGCGCATCATCGGTGACGCCGCTGCCATCCGGGGTGGTCACGTTCCTGTTGACCGACGTCGAGGGGTCAACGGGGCTGTGGGAGGCGGCGCCCGCTGCGATGCCTTCGCTGATCGCCCGGCACTATGAACTGCTACACGAGGCCGTACAGAGGCACGGCGGCTCGCTGCCGGTGGAACAGGGTGAGGGCGACAGCGTCGTGGCAGCATTCCGAAGCGGTTCCGATGCGGTGGCTGCCGCGATCAGCGCGCAACGAGCGTTCCTTGATGAGGGGTGGCCTGACGGGTTGCGGCTGGCGGTGCGCATGGCGCTTCACACGGGCGAGACGGTGCTGCGCGACGAGGGGAACTACGTCGGTGAGACGATCATCCGAACCGCACGATTGCGGTCCCTTGCCCACGGCGGGCAAGTGGTCGCCTCGCGAGCGTGCGTAGAGTTGCTGGCCGACACCGCGCCGCCCGGCGCCAGCTGGCGTGACCTTGGTTCCTACCGGCTCAAGAACCTGGGTCGACCCGAGCGGGTGTTCCAGTTGACGCATCCGGACCTGCCTGACCGGTTCCCATCGGTGCGCGGTGTCGATGTCGTGACCAACAACCTCCCGACCCAGTTGACCGAGTTCATCGGGCGCGAAGCCGAACTCGCCCAGCTTCACGCGCTCCTCGACGACGTCCGGCTGCTCACGGTGACAGGCTCGGGCGGGTGTGGGAAGACCCGCCTGGCGTTGCAGGCCGCCGCGGATCGCGTCGAGGTGTACCCGGATGGCGTGTGGTATGTCGAGCTGGCCCCGCTCGGCGAGACCAGCTCGGTTGCCGCTGCGCTCGCCGAAGTCCTCCGCGTGCAGGACACCGCGGACGCCACGCTGGTCGACAGTCTGGTCGGCTACTTGCGCGACCAACGGTCCCTCGTCGTGATCGACAACTGCGAACACCTGTTGGACGAGGCCGCGTCGCTCGTCGAGGCCCTGCTTCGCGGCTGCCCGCCCGTGTGCATCATGACCACGAGCCGCCAGACCCTGAACCTGCCCGGCGAAGTGACGTGGCGTGTCCCGTCGCTACGAACACCGGACCCCGCCAGGGTCGACACTCCCGATGCGGTGAGCCAGTTCGAAGCGGTGCAACTGTTCGTCGACCGAGCCGTCCGGGCAAGGCCGAACTTCCGGGTGACCAATGACAACGCGGCGCTCGTCGCTCAGATCTGCCATCAGCTCGACGGCATCCCACTGGCCATCGAACTCGCCGCGGCACGGGTCCGCAGCCTCTCGGTCGCCCGTATCGCCGCCGGCCTCGACGACCGGTTCCACATCCTGCACGGCGGAAGCTCCACTTTGCTCGCACGCCAACAGACCCTCGAAGCATCGATCGAGTGGAGCCATCAACTCCTTAATGAGGACGAACGGATCCTGCTAAGACGGCTCGCCCGGTTCACCGGTGGGTTCACCCTCGAGGCGGCCGAAGCCGTGTGCGGCTTCTCCCCACTCGACGAATACGGCGTGCGCGATCTTCTCGGCCGGCTGGTCGACCGGTCCCTCGTCGTTCACGACGACGGTGAGCACGACCGCTACCGACTGCTGGAGACCATCAAGCAGTTCGCTCACCCCCGGCTCGCAGCAGCCGGCGAGATGTCGGATGTCCTCAACCGGCACGTCGCCCACTACGCCGAACTGGCGAGCCGACTCGCACCCAATTTGGAGACCGGCTCCCAACTCATCGCGCGGACCACGCTGCTCGCGGAGCACGACAACGTGCGACTCGCGCTCGAACACGCCGCCACCGGCGACGCCCCGGGCCGCTGGCCACGCTCGCCTTCGACCTTGTCTTCTACTGGCTCCAGACCACCCGCTACGCCGACGGACTGACCTGGCTGACCCGTGCAATCGACCGGCTCGACGGTGCCGACCCCGAGCTCGACGCCCGCCTCAGGTGGGCGCTGGGCTATCTCACGTACTACTACGGGGACTTCCTCAACGTCGAAGCGCTCGCCATCGATGCTCTCCGTGCCGGATCCGCCGCCGACGACCCGCTCACCATCGCCCGCGCCACCGACCTGATCGGCGACATCGCCCAGCTGGCGAACCCGATGGAAGCAGCAGAGCAACTCGAGGCCGCCCTTCCGTTGGCATACCGGGCCGGCAACGAATGGACCATCCTCGACATCTACCAGAAGGTCGCGTGGTCCTACCTGTGGTGCGACCGGTACAGCGAGATGCAACGCTGGCTCGACACTGCGTTCACACGCGGGCTCGCCGATCAGAACCCGTTCTTCGCCGCGTGGCACTGGAACGGCATGCTCACCGCCATAGCCCATAGCGGCCACATCGATGCCCTCGAGATCGCCGAGCGCGCCCGCGCCGCGGCCGACGACGCCGGCGACCTCGTCACCATCGTGTGGGCCGCGACCTTCTCGGTCCCCGTGCTGCTCCGGTTCGGCCAAGCCGACGAAGCGGCAGCCCGCAGCGCCGACATCGCACGACTCGTCGCGGCCCGTGCCGGCGGACCATCGGCCCAGAACCTCATCCGTCAGGCCGCCATCGCCAATCAAGTGTGGAAAGGTGAGTGGGGCACCATCATCGCCGACCACCAGGCCGAGCTCGAACTCTGGGCCGACGCAGGCATGACCGTGGTCGAGAACCTCGTCGGTGGTCCCCTCTGCCGGGCCCGGATCATGCTCGACGACCCCGGCGCCGCCACCGCCATCGCCCGCTTCGCAGCTGGCGCGGCCCAATTGCAGAGCCCGCTCGCCATCGGCCAAGCCGAGCTGTACAGCGCGACCATGAGCCTTCGCTCCGGTGACCCCGACACTGCCGCAACCAAGATCCGCAACGCCCTACAGATCTGGGACGGCGAGAACTACGACGTGCACCAAGTCGAGGCCCTCGACCTGCTCGCATGGGCGTCGGCGGTCGGCGGCAACGCCACCATTGCCGGCCGCTACCACGCCGCAGCCGCCAACCACCGCGACCGACTCGGGTGGACGCTCTCAGCCTCGGAACTGTCCTGGATCGACGCCACCCGCGCCGCCGTCGCCGGCGACGGGGACGCGTTCGACCTCGGTGTGGCCAGCGCCGCCAGCCTCGAACTGAACGAAGCTATCGAGCTGTGTCTACGTTCCCGCGGAGCACGACTGCGGCCGTCCAGCGGATGGGCCAGCCTCACCCCCACCGAACACGACGTCACCGCGCTTGTGGCCCTCGGACGAACCAACCCACAGATCGCCGAGCAGCTCTTCATGAGCCGCGCCACCGTGAAGACCCACCTCAACCACGTCTTCACCAAGCTCAAGATCACCACCCGCAGCGAACTCGCCGCCGAGTGGACACGCCGCCAACCAACCGGATGACAAGTGCGTTGCACGGGCGAGAGTGGCCCTCACTCGGAAGGAGGGCACCGTGACGGACGTTCCGGCGCTCGACGCGCTGAGCCCGTGCGCTGTATCGCTCGTTCGGGCGCAAGCTTGCCCTACACATAACCGGCGATATGTAGGCATGCCGTGCTCGGGATCGACCGAGCCGAGACGCTGAACGTTTCGGGCTGGTCGCCGGGTGGGGGGTGTGATGGTTGGGGTCAGATGGAGCCTTGGGGTACGACCCATTCGTGGGGTGCTCCGCCGGCGGCGGTGAGGCGGG
>JAYVSF010000432.1:0-4951 GCA_043775605.1 Myxococcales bacterium | reverse complement strand
CGTTGCGCCAGACCGACGCCACCACGTGGTCGAGGCAGCCGAGGCCCGAGGCGGTGCCCCAGTACGCCGGCGGGACCGGGAGGTCGGCGCCGAGCGTCGACGGCGCGGCCCCGCCATCGCCGGGCACGACCGTCGCGGCCGACGGCAGGCCTCGCCAGCGCGCGAAGCCGCCATCGCCGGCGCGGGCGCGCCGGGGCGCGGGCCCGGTCGGCAGCGCACGGAACCCGTCGGTCACCCGGTGGACGTGGCGGACGAACTCGCGCCAGCCCAGGACCTGGCGCACGAAGCCCTCGCGGCTCGGCAGCGGCAGCGATGTCGCGGCGACGTCGGCGACGACCCGCGCCGGCAGCAGCCGATGCAGGTTGAGCAGCGGCGAGATGCCGGCGTGGAACAGCGTGTCCGACCGCACCGACATCGCGTCCTCGAAGGGGCCGAACATCGGCAGGCAGGCGTCGAGGGCGAACGTCCACAGCCGCTCGGCGTCGGCGAGGGTGGCCGGCAGCCGCTCGGGGTGGAGCTCGCCGGGGTGCTCGGCGAAGCGGGTCTCGATGAGCTGCACCACCTCCTGGGTCACGTCGTCGACCTTGAACGTCGGTGGGGTCGGCGCCGGCGGGGTGCCGCGGTAGGGCTTGCGGTTCTCGGCGTCGAAGCTGAGCTTGCCGCCGACCGGCTTGCCGCGCTCCATCAACAGGCCGGTCTTCACCCGCATGTGGCGGTAGAACGCGTCCATCCGGTAGGTCGGCCCGGTGGTGGACGCCGCGAAGTCGTCCTCGGTGCTCAGCCAGCCCTCATGCGGGAGCCGCTCGAGCTGGCCGGACGCGAACAGCGGCTGGAGCTCCTGGGCGAGCTCGCGCTCGGCCGGCGCCATCATGCGCAGCGGACCCGTGGTCGCGATCACGCGCTCGAGCGCCTCGCGGTAGCCGCCGTCCGCCACCTCGTAGCGCACCGCGACGCCCCGGGCCGCCTGCTCCAGCGCGAAGTGGCGCTGGTTGGTGAGGACGAGGGCGAGCTTCTGCTTGTGGTACGGACGGCGCGCGGCCTTGGCCGGCGCCTCGACGAGGACGATGCCGAGCTTCGCCGGCGCCTCGCGGGCGAGCGGCCCGATGCTGCCGCTGAGCTGATCGTACGGGACGTACAGCCAGCGCCGCCGCGCGGTCGGGACCGACAGGCGTGCGAGCCTGGCGCGGAACGCCTTCACGGCGCGACCGAGGGTGCGAGCTGCGCTGCACTGCGGAGGGCGCCGACAACCACGCCTCCACTCTAGGGCAACTCGCGGAATCGGCGAGGGCTCGCGGTCCCAGGAGGCTGGTCGACCTGCGCGACCTGTGCCAGCGTCCACATATCCATGATGCCCCGCTGCCTCGTGCTCGTGCTCGTGCTCGTGCTCGCGCTCGCCGCGTCCGGATGCGGCTCGTTCATCGATCGCCAGGCGGCCGGCACCACGCTGCGCTTGCTCGAGCAGTCGTCGGTGGTCGCCCGGCGCGAGGCCGACGTCGACCTGGCCCGCGCCGCGATGCCGGCCGGTGTGTTCCAGATGGAGGCGTTCGCGCTCGCGTACCCGCACGAGCGCAGGTTTCGCGACCTGCACACCGACGTCCTGTGCCAGTACGCGATCGCGTTCGTGTTCGACGACTGGGAGGACGCCAGCCTGGGCGGCCGCACCGCCGACGCGCGCCGGATCGAGGAGCGCCTGGGCGCGCTGCTCGACCGCTGCATCGAGGCCAACCTCGTGCGCTTGCCGCCGGCCTGGCGCGTCGCCCGCGCCGACGGTCCGGACGCGGTCCTGGCCCTGGTCCCGACGATGACCCGGGCGCAGGTGCCCGCAGTGCTTTGGCTCGCCAGCACCGGCTCGGTCAAGCTCGCGCTGGCGCCGATCTCGAACTTCCGGCAACTGCCGGTGCTCGACGCGCTGCTCGCCCGCTGCGCCGCGCTGGCGCCCGGCTATCGCGACGCCGACGCCGAGGTCCTGCGCGCGACCCTGGTCGCCGCCCGCGCCGCGATCTTCGGCGGACCCGACGGCACCGCCGAGTTCGCGCTGGCCCGCGCGGCCGCCCCCGGCGCGCTCTTGCCCGAGGTGATGTTCGCCCGCGGCACGGCGGTCGCACGCAAGGACCGCGCCCTGTTCGAGCAGACGCTGACCGCGGTCCTCGCCGCCGACGTCACGAGGTGGCCCGATCGCCGGCTCGCCAACGAGCTCGCGCGGGTCAAGGCCCGCCGCTACCTCGCGGTCGCGAGCACGTGGTTCCCCCAGTGATCCAGCGCGTCGTCAGCTGACCAGGAACTCGGGATGGTCGACGAACCATGCGACGGTCTCGGCCATGCCGGCGGCGATGTCGTGGCTGGGCTCGTAGCCGAGGGCAGAGCGGATCTTGTCGATCGCGGCCTGCGAGTGCGGGATGTCGCCCGCGCGCGGCGGCTCGAACACCGGCGCGGTCGCCGCCACCGATGGCCGGAAGCGCGCCAGGTTGTCCCGGATGAGGGCGTAGAGCTGGCCCATGTCGGTGCGGCCGTTGCAGCCGACGTTGTAGACGGTGCCGCAGGCGCCAGCGTCGGCGCACCCGGCCAGGAGGTTGGCCTGGACCGCGTTGTCGACGTAGCAGAAGTCGCGGCTGACCGAGCCGTCGCCGAAGATCGCGCACGGTCGATCGCCGAGCAGGTTGTTGATCCAGCGCGGCACCACCGCGGCGTAGAGCCCGGCCGGATCCTGGCGCCGGCCGAACACGTTGAAGTAGCGCAGCCCGATCACCTCGAGCCCGTACACCCGGCCGAAGGTGTCGGCGTAGATCTCGTTGATGAGCTTGGTCGCGGCGTAGGGCGACAGCGGCCGACCGATCGCGTCCTCGGTCTTGGGCAGCGCGGGGTGATCGCCGTAGACCGACGACGACGAGGCATAGACGAAGCGCTTGATGCCGGCGTCGCGCGCGGCGAGCACCAGATTGACGAAGCCGGTGACGTTGGTGGCGTGGTAGGGCGCAGGGTCGGCGATCGAGCGCGGCACCGAGCCGATCGCGGCCTGATGCAAGACGACGTCGACGTCCTCCATGGCGGTGCGGCAGACCGCGGGATCGCGAATGTCACCCTCGATGAACCGGAACTGGTGCTGCAGGTCGGGGTGGTAGGCCAGGACCTGATCGAGGTTGCGGCGGTGGCCGCTGGCGAAGTTGTCGATGCCGACCACGCTCTGGCCGAGATCGAGCAGCCGCTCGAGGATCGCCGAGCCGATGAAGCCCGCGACCCCGGTGACCAGCCAGCGACGCGGCTCGTTGACCAGCGCCTCGCACAGGTCGGCGTACGGGCGGCCGGGCTCGCTGGTCAGGTGCATCACAGGCTCCAGTAGCGGAGGCCGCGGCTCATGGACCGCGGGTCGATCGCGCTCTTGACGTCGATGACCACGCCGCCGTCCTTGACCCGGCGCAGGAGGTCGGCGGGATCGTCGAGGTAGGACTGGTGGCTGACCGCGAGGATCAGGACGTCGAGGTCGACCAGGTCGGTGAGCGGGGCCAGCGCCAGGCCGTACTCGTGCAGCGCCTCCTCGGGGTCGCCCAGCGGATCGTGGACCGCGACGGCGATGCCGAACTGGCGCAGCTCGGCGATGATGTCGGGGATCTTGGAGTTGCGCAGGTCGGGCACGTTCTCCTTGAACGTGAGGCCGAGGATGCCGACCTTGGCCTGGCGCAGCGGCAGGTCGCCGGTCGACAGCAGCTTGACCGTCTCCTGAGCGATGAACCGGCCGACGTTGTTGTTGATCCGGCGGCCGGCGAGGATGACCTCGGGCAGGTAGCCCAGCTCCTCGGCCTTGGTGGTCAGGTAGTAGGGGTCGACGCCGATGCAGTGGCCGCCGACCAGGCCCGGCGTGAAGCGCAGGAAGTTCCACTTGGTGCCGGCGGCCTCGAGGACGTCGGCGGTGCGGATGCCCATGCGGTGGAAGATCAGCGCCAGCTCGTTCATCAGCGCGATGTTGAGATCGCGCTGGGTGTTCTCGATGACCTTCGCGGCCTCGGCGACCTTGATCGACGGCGCCCGGTGGACGCCGGCCTCGACCACCGCGCCGTACGCCCGGGCCACCCGCTCGAGCGACTCGGGGGTGTCGCCCGAGACCACCTTGACGATGCGCTCGAAGGTGTGGAGCTTGTCGCCGGGGTTGATGCGCTCGGGCGAGTAGCCGAGGAAGAAGTCGTGGCCGGCGACCATGCCCGACAGCTCTGCCAGGATCGGTCCGCAGACCTCCTCGGTGACGCCGGGGTACACGGTCGACTCGTAGACCACGACGTCACCGCGCTTGAGGTAGGGGCCGATCGTGCGCGACGCGCTGATCATCGGGCCGAGGTCGGGCCGGTTGTTGCTGTCGATCGGGGTCGGCACCGCGACGATGAAGAAGGTGCAGGCCCGCAGCCGCTCGGGATCGGCGGTCAGCTCGATCGACGACGAGCGGAGTGCGTCGTCGGTGACCTCGGCGGTCTCGTCGTGGCCGCGCTTGAGCTCGTCGACGCGGCGCTGGCGGATGTCGAAGCCGATGGTCGGCAGCTTGCGGGCGAAGGCGAGGGCGACCGGCAGGCCGACGTAGCCGAGGCCGATGACCGCGATCCGTTCCTGCTCGAGCGGCAACATCTTCGTCGAGGTAATCACGGAGGGCGGGGAGCGGCAAGCATCCGTGACCGCCGTCGCGCGCGGCGCGCGCTTGCGTGGCGGTGGTCGCGCGCGGTACCTCGGGATCGTGGTCATCGCCCACGTCATCTCGGCCTTCGGCATCGGCGGCTCGGAGCGGATGGTCCGTGACCTCGCGATCGGCCAGGCCGCGCGTGGCCACCGCGTGATCGTCGTGTCGCTGGCGCCACCGCCCGAGGGGCCGCTGGCGGTCGGGTTGCGGGCGGCCGGGGTCGAGGCGCTGACCGTCGGCAAGCTGGCCAGCGTGATCGATCCGACCCTGCCGGCGCGGCTGGCCTACGCGCTG
>JAYVSF010000431.1:0-9023 GCA_043775605.1 Myxococcales bacterium | reverse complement strand
GGTTGCCTTTGTCGCCGCTGCGGCCGTGCGCGATGGTCGACAGGGGCATTCGAATGTTATCAGACATCGTTGAACCCCGGATGAAATTCCGATTTTTCCGATATTGTAGCCAACGCCGATGCGTAAGCACGCCCTTGCTCAGGCCCTCAGGCCAGGCCACCGCCGCGATCCGCGGCCCCATGATCGTCGCCCACTCGACGATGATGCGGTGGGCCCGCATCTCGTCGGTGAGGTGGTACTCGCTCGCCACCGACAGCAGCGCCTCGGCGGCGGTGATCGCGGTCTTGGTCCGGCGGAAGCGATCGCGGGTCACGCGCCGTCACCCTCCCGAGCAGGTCAGCTCGCGACCAGGCGACGGACCAGCTCGCGCAGGCGGCGCGAGCCGTCGCCGTCGCGGTAGACGAACTTGAGCCCGGTGCCGCCGGTGGGCGTGTGAAAGGTGACCCGGCTCGAGATGGTCATCGGCGCGGCCGACCCCGGCGGGAGGACCTCGAGCAGGACCTCGGTCCCCATCACCAGCGGCGCGCCGGTGCCGAGCATGCCGCCGCCCGCCGAGATCTCCGACAGCTCGCTGGTGTGCTGCTCGGGCAGCTGGCCGACCCGGTAGCGGACCGAAATCGTGACCGGGAAGCGATCGTGGCGGCGGCGCGGCACGTCGGTCCGACGACCGGACAGCGCGTCGTCCACGAAGCTGCGCTTGTGGGCTTCGGCGGCGGGCAACTGCACCGTCGCGCCGGCGCGCACCCGCAGCCGGGGCAGGGCCGGCCGCCAGGCCTCGACCAGGCCACGGATGAGCACCTTGTTGGGCAGCGAGGGGGAGGTGACCTCGACCATGACGTCGTCACCGGCGACCAGCGGATCGGTCGTGGGCACGAAGATCGTCGCCGCGCCATCCGCGGTCGGATCCGGACGCCCCACCACCGCCTGCCAGTCGTCGGCTGACCTGATCCTCAATTTCAGGATCTTCATGATCGTTCGTACGCTACCACGTCCGCCGGCCCCGATCCGGGGAAGTTGGGGATCGGCCCGGCCACCGTCGAGACCGGCTGGGGGCGTTGTGGGTTAACGACCGAAACGCAGCTTCCAGACCATGCCGAGGGCCTCGGCGAAGATCGCCCGCGACATCTTGGACTTGCCGACCCGGCGGTCGACGAAGACGATCGGCACCTCGGCGACCTTGAGGCCGGCGGCCAGGGCCCGGTACTTCATCTCGATCTGGAAGCTGTAGCCGTTGGACTTGATGGCGGCGAGGTCGAGGGCCTGGAGCGCCGCGCGCCGGTAGCAGATGAAGCCGGCGGTGACGTCGCGGAGCTTCACGCCGAGGACGGTGCGGGCGTAGAGGCTGCCGCCGCGCGACAGCAGCTTGCGACCCACGCCCCAGTTGCGGGTGCCGCCGCCGGCGACGTAGCGCGAGCCGACCACCACGTCGGCGCCGGCCTGGGCCCGGGCAAACATCGCCGGCAGGTACGACGGATCGTGGCTGAAGTCGGCGTCCATCTCGAACAGGTAGGCGTAGTCCCGGGCCAGGCCCCAGGCGAAGCCGTCGAGGTAGGCGGTGCCGAGGCCGAGCTTGCCGGGCCGGTGGAGGACGTGGACGCGGGGGTTGCCAGCGGCCAGCTCGTCGAGCCGGGCGCCGGTGCCGTCGGGCGAGTTGTCGTCGACGAACAGCAGCTCGGCGGCGGGCAGGGGCGCGAGGAACGCGCGGACGACGTCGTCGACGTTGTCGCGTTCGTTGTAGGTCGGCACCACGATCAAGACCCGGTCGGACATCGGCGCCGACCATACGCCAGGTCCCCGATCGCGACCATCGGACGCCGCTCGCGGTCGACGGCGACGCGGTCGCGCTGGCCCCGCGGCCGGTTCCACGCGACCATGGCGCCATGCCCGCCATGGCCTTCGTCGACGGCGAGATCGTGCCGCTGGCCCAGGCCCGGATCCCGGTCAGTGACCGCGGCTTCCTGTGGGGCGATCACGCGTTCGAGATTGTCCGCGCGGTCGCCGGGCGGACCTGCGACGGCGACGCCCACCTGGCGCGGCTGGTCGCGTCGGCCGCGCTGCTGCGGATGCCGCCGGTCGATCGCGACGCGTGCGCCCGGGCGGTCGACGCCACCTTGATGGCGGCCGCGCTCGCCGACGCCAGCGTCCGGATCGTGCTCACCCGCGGCGACGACCCGGGCCTGGCGCCGGCCGCGGACGCCCACACCCGGCTGGTCATCGTGGTCGAGCCGCTCGACCCGACGCGGGCCCCGGCCGGCGTCCGCCTCCACAGCGTCGACGGTCACCGCGGTGGCCTGGTGCCGGCGGCGGCCAAGACCGGCAACTACCTCGGCAGCGTGCTCGCGCTCGCGGTCGCCCGGGACGCCGGCGCCGACGACGCGCTCCTGCACGACGGCGACCTCGCGCTCGAGACCGCGACCGCCAGCCTGCTGGTCGTGGTCGGCGACGAGGTCCTGACCCCGACCGGCCCGAGCTTGCCGGGCGTGACCGCCGCCCGGGTCGTCGCCCTGCTGCGGGCGGCCGGCCGGGTGGTGCGCGCCGCTGCGGTGACCCGGGCGATGGTGGCCGCGGCCGACGAGCTGCTGGTGACCAGCGCGCGCCGCGGCGTCACCCCCGTGATCGCGCTCGATGGCGTGGCGCGGACGCCAGGCGCGATGGCCGCCGAGGCCGCACGGGCCTATGACGAGTGGCTGGGGGAGATCCGGCGCGGCTGACTCGTAGTGCGGATCTGGGCCCGGATCGCGCGGCCCGCGGCCCACGCCGCGCCGGGGCGCACGCTATAGTGCCGGACGTGGCTCGCAAGGATGCTCGTCTGCTGCGCGAGGAAGCGACCGCGGCGGCAGCCGACGGCAAGCACCGCCGCGCGCTCGAGTGCTACCTTGAGCTCGAGCGGCTCGAGCCCGGCGATGCCAACTGGCCCAAGCGGGTCGCCGAGATCTACCGCCGCCTGGGCAAGACCAGCGACGCGGTCGCCGCCTACGAGCGCACGATCGATCGCTACGTCCGTGGCGGCTTCCTGGTCCAGGCCATTGCGGTCTGCAAGATCGTCCTGCAGATCGAGCCGGCCCACGCCGCAGCCCATGATCGCCTCGCCGAGATCTCGTCGCAGGCCGCCGCCGGCCCGTCGCAGTTCGGCGCCCTCGCCGATCGCCACCGCTCGCTGCACGGCATCCCCGCGGTCGAGATGCTGCGCGCCGCCGAGTACGCCGAGCAGCGTCGGCAGCGCTCGTCGAGCCCGCCGGCCGTCGAAGAAGGGATGCGGATCGAGACCGCCAGCGGCGAGGAGATCGTCATCCCGCCGCCGTCGGTGGTCCACCTCAAGCCGACGCCCAGCATGCGGCCGCAGCCGACGCCCGCGCCGACGATCACGGTCGGCCCCAACCCGACCTTCTCGCTCGAGCCGGGGCCCGACGAGCCGTCCGAGGTCGATGGTTACGGCCTGCAGCGCCGCCGCAACCGGCGGATGTCGAGCGGGCCGGTCTACCTGTCGCCGGGCGCGCCGCTGGCCAGCGTGCCGCTGTCGGCGATCTTGCCCGGGTCCGATCCGTCGCCGCGCGAGGACGGCAGCCAGTCGGGGATGCTGGTCATCCCGATCGACGAGGATCCGATCTACGAGCTGTCGCCGGCCGAGCTGATCGACGCCGACGAGGCCGACCTGGTCGAGGACACCCGGGTCCGCGGCGGCACCCGACCTGGCGACGGCTTCGGCGAGGTCACCGGCCTCGACATCGCGATCGACATCGCGCCCGCGGTCTCGGCCGAGCCGACGATCCTGCGCGCGCCGCGGGCGCCCAGCCAGGCCGATCTCGACGAACTCGACGAAGATCCGGTGGCCGACGCCTCGGTCGAGCTCGACGACGGCGACGACGTCGTGCCGCAGGACATCTCGGTCGAGGATCTCGAGGAGGTCGGCGACCACGGACTGCGCGGCCCGTACTCGGCGACCGCGCGCCGGGCGCTGGCGGCGACCCCGCTGTTCTCGAGCCTGCCGGCGGCGGCGCTCGAGCAGCTCATCGATCGCATCCACCTGGTCGACCTCGATCCCGGTCACGTGCTGTTCCGGCAGGGCGACGCCGGCGTCAACCTCTACGTCGTCGTCGAGGGTGGCGTCCGGGTCTGGAACGAGGGCCCGCCGCGGACCCGGCTGATGGAGCTCGGCCCCGGCAGCTTCTTCGGCGAGATCGCGCTGGTCACCGATCACCCGCGCTCGGCCACGGTCGAGACCGTCGAGCCGACCCAGCTCCTGTCGATCGATCGCGACGCGGTCCGGGCCCTGATGCGCGATCAGCCCGACATCCTGCCGGTGCTGCTGCGCTTCGTGCGCGAGCGCCTGGTCGACAGCCTGGTCCGCACCCACCCGATGTTCGCGCCGTTCGGCGATCCCGATCGTCGCTCGCTGATCGCGCGCTTCCGCTTCATCGAGATCGATCCCGGCACCGCGTTCGCCGAGCAGGGCGTGCGCACCGCCGGGCTGTACGTGCTACTGGCCGGTCGCGCCGATCTCCTGCGCGACGGCGAGGTGGTCGGCTCGCTCGACTCCGGCGACATGATCGGCGAGACCTCGGTGCTCGACGGCGGCGGCTGCCCGGTCACCGCCAAGGCCGGCCCGCGCTGCCTGGCCCTGTTCCTGCCCCGCACCGACTTCCACGAGATCATCATGACCCACCCGCAGGTGCTGTCGTACATCGGCGATCTCGCCGACGAGCGGACCCGGGCCTGGGCCGCGGTCGCGCCCGCGTCGATGCGGGTCAAGCTGGTCTGACGGCGCCGCCGGTCGCGACGTCGCGTCGCTACTTCGGCTCGATCGTGATCGCGTTGCCGCCGCGGCCGCTGGCCGGCGTCGCCTTGGTCGGCTGCGCCGTCACCTTCGCGGCCACCGGGTTCCAGCCGTAGGCGGTCGCGACCAGCGCGCCGGCCACCACCAGGAACAGCACCCCGACCAGGCCGTGCTGCCAGCGCGGCATCGCGTACATCCCGCGCCGCGCGTTCGCCCGCTCCTCGTCGGGCGGGCCGCCGAACGCCAGGTACAGCCGGAACCCGCCGAACAAGATCACCGCGCCCGCGATGACCAGCGCCAGCCACTGCGGCACGTGCATGGCCCGTGTCTACCACGGGCCCACCACGCTCCGCTGGAGGTTGGACCGGCGAGCATATCTCCGCCCGGCGCGAGCCTCGGGCGCGATCGGCCGCAGGCGGGCGGCGGGCCCTTTGGTTGACAAACGGCCCTGGCTCGGGCAAACGTGCCCAACCCGGCCCGCCATGCCGTCACCCCATCCTAAGTACAAGAATTCCGGCGCGTTTTACGACGTGGACGGCACCCTCATCCGGATCAACATCGTCCACACCTTCGCGTGGTACGCGCAGCGCCAGCCGTCCCTCCTGGAGTCGGCCCGGCGCACCGTCACCACCGCGGCGTCAATCCCGCTGTTCTGGGTCGCCGACAAGGTGTCGCGCAAGTGGTTCAACGAGATTTTCTACCGCTCGTACGAGGGCGCGTCGGAGGACCGGCTGGTGATGCTGGCCGAGGAGCTGTTCGACGAGGTCATCAAGCCCAACCTGTACCCGCGGGCCCGGGACCTCATCGAGGAGTCGCGCCGCGCCGGCTGCCGCCAAGTCCTCGTGTCGGGCGCGCTCGACTTCACCCTGCGGCCGCTGGCCCGCTACCTCGCGGTCGACGATCTGATCGCCAACTCGCTCGAGTTCGACGGCGGGTACGCCACCGGCAAGCTCAAGAAGCCGTTCGTGGCCGGCGCCACCAAGTCGCAGATCATGCGCGACTACGCCGAGCAGCACGGCCTCGACCTGGGCCGGTCGTGGGCCTACTCCGACAGCTTCTCCGACTTCCCGATGCTGGCCGTGGTCGGCCATCCGACCGCGGTCAACCCCGACTTCCGTCTGCGCTCGATCGCCCGGAGCTACGACTGGCCGGTGCTCGATCTCGATCAGGACTAGAGGTTTATGCGCGCCATCCGTCCCCGCACCCGCCCGCAGAGCCGCGAGCACGTCGTCACCATCGACACCGATTCGGCGCCCCGGATCATGTTCTACGGCGAGAACTTCCTCTGCGAGGATCTGCCGGTCGGGACCCGGGTCATCTACCCCAAGCGGCCGATCACCGGCGTCGCCAACCCGCAGGCGACCATCCGCTACGCGCTCAACCACCCCGAGGGCATGGACCCGCTGCACGCGCTGCTGGTGCCCGGCATGAAGGTCACGGTCGCGATCGACGACATCTCGATGCCGCTGCCGGTGATGCGCCAGCCCGACGTCCGCCAGCTCGTCCTCGAGATCGTGTGCGAGATGCTGGCCGACCACGGCGTCGACGACGTCCACCTGGTGATCGCGCTCGCGCTCCACCGCCGCATGACCGACGCCGAGATCAAGCGGATGGTCGGCAAGAAGATCTGGGACGAGTACTGGCCCGACCGGCTGTACAACCACGACGCCTGCGATCCCGACGGCATGGTCGTCCTCGGCAAGACCCGCCACGGCGAGCTGGTCGAGGTCAACCGCCGCGCCGCCGAGAGCGACCTGGTCATCTACGTCAACATGAACTTCGTGCCCATGAACGGCGGGCACAAGTCGATGGGCGTCGGCCTGTGCGGCTACGAGAGCCTCAAGGCTCACCACACGCCGAAGATGATCGCGAACTCGGATTCGTACATGAACCCGCCGGCGTCGGCGATCAGCCACTCGATGGACCGCCAGGGCTCGCTGGTCGAGCAGCACCTCAAGGTCTTCCACATCGAGACCGTGCTCAACAACCGCACGTTCGACGGCCCGCTCGACTTCCTGATGAAGAACGAGGACGACTTCAGCGAGACCGATCGCCTGAAGTTCCAGGGCATGAAGTGGGCGCTCGACCGGCTGCCGTTCGCGGCTCGGCGCGAGATCTTCATGCGGACCCCGGCGGCCTACGAGCTGATCGCGTGCACCGCCGGCGCCTGCGAGCCGGTCCACGACAAGACGCTCGCCAAGAGCTTCGAGCAGTACGCGGTCGAGGTCGAGGGCCAGGCCGACATCCTATCACCGGCATCCCGTACATCTCGCCCTACAACGTCAACTCGAAGGCGCTCAACCCGCTGCTCGTGCAGGTGATGGCGCTCGGCTACTACTATCACATGTACCGGAACAAGCCGGTGCTGCGCCACGGCGGGGTCCTCATCATCACCCACCCGTGCTCGGACAAGTTCGATCCGGTCCACCACCCGAGCTACATCGAGTTCTTCAACCGGCTCCTGCCCGAGACCACCGACTCGTACACGCTCGAGCGGAAGTACCAGGACGAGTTCGCCTACAACCCGAGCTACGTCGAGATGTACCGGCGCGGCAACGCCTACCACGGCGCCCACCCGTTCTACATGTGGTACTGGGGCCAGCGCGGCCGCGAGAAGGTGTCGCGGGTGATCGTCGTCGGCGCCGACAACGTCACGGTGCCGGCGCTGATGGGCTGGGAGACCGCGGATAGTCTCGCCGAGGCCATCTCGATGGCCCAGGGCACGATGGGCCGCTCGGCCCAGATCACGATGCTGCACCACCCGCCGATCGTCATCGCGGACGTGCTGTGAGCGCGGCCATGGGCGACCTCACCCACGCTGACGTCAGCGCGGCCGCCGCGCCGCTGCTCGACGTCACGGAGATCTTGCGCGGCAAGCGCATCCTGCTCATCGGCACCACCGGCTTCGTCGGCAAGGTCGCGCTGTGCATGCTGCTCGAGCGCTACCCCGACGTCGCCCGGGTCTACTGCCTGGTCCGGCCCGGCGCCGGCAACACCGCCGACGAGCGGTTCTACAAGAAGGTCGCCGGCTCGGAGTCGTTCCGGCCGCTGCGCGACAAGTACGGCGACGGCCTCGAGGCGTTCCTGACCAGCAAGATCGTCGCCATCCCCGGCGACATCGGCCGGCCGCTGTGCAACTTCTCCGACGCCCAGTTCGCGGCGTTCGCCGACGACGGCGGCCTCGACGTCATCATCAACAGCGCCGGTCTGGTGTCGTTCGTGCCGCCGCTCGAGAGCGCGCTGCGCATCAACGCCCAGGGCGCGAAGAACGTGCTCGAGGTCGCCCGCAAGGCCAGGGCCCGCCTGGTCCACGTCTCGACCTGCTACGTCTGCGGCGAGCGCGACGGCGAGATCTGGGAGGACGAGCCGGTCGTCGGTTACTTTCCGCGCAAGGGCGACGGCGATCGTGACCTCCGGGACAAGGACTTCGACGCCGCCGCCGAGATGGCCGACTGCCAGCGGATCATCGATCAGGTCCGCGAGCAGGCCAACGACCGCGCCCACATCTCGCTGTTCCGCGAGCGGGCCGCGGCCAGCCTCGAGGCCCAGCGCCGCGACCCCGACGATCTCGACGACCTCAAGCTGACCGTCGCCCGCGAGCGCAAGCTGTGGATGCACGAGCGGCTGACCGAGCTCGGCAGGGAGCGGGCCGCGCACTGGGGCTGGACCAACACGTACACCTACACCAAGAGCCTCGGCGAGCAGATCATCCTGGTCGACCAGGAGGTGGTGTCGACGGTGGTCCGCCCGGCGGTGGTCGAGAGCTCGGTCCGGTTCCCGTTCCCGGGCTGGAACGAGGGCTTCAACACCACCTCGCCACTGGTCTACCTGGTGCTCAAGGGCCACCGCCAGATCATGGTCGGCGCCGACACCGCGCTCGACGTCATCCCGGTCGACCTGGTCGCCGCCGGCATGCTGCTGGCGACCGCGGCGATCCTGGTCGGCGAGCACAAGCCGGTCTATCAGCTCGGCGCCAGCGACGTGAACCGGGTGACCTCGCGCCGCCTGACCGAGCTGACCTCGCTCGCGGTCCGCCGCCACTGGAAGCAGAAGGCCGATCGCGGCGAGGAGGTCTGGAAGAACCGGGTCAAGGTCCGACTCGAGGCGCTGCCGGTTTCTGCCGAGACCTTCCGACGCTGGTCGGCGCCGATGTTCAAGCGGGTGGCCGATCGGATGATCGAGACCATCGACGACAAGCTGCCGCGCTGGGGCGCACCGCGGCTCGAGGCCTGGGCTGAGCGGGCCAAGG
>JAYVSF010000430.1:0-3480 GCA_043775605.1 Myxococcales bacterium | reverse complement strand
CCGCCCGCGTCCTCGGCGACAGCAAGGCCCTGGCCCCGGGCAGCGAGCGCGCCCGCCGCCTGGCCGCGGCGCTCCTGGTCCACGATCCGGCGACCCAGGCCGACGTCGCCCTCGGCCAGCCCGGCTCGCCCGCGGCCGCCGCGGCCGCCGCGCTCGAGGTCCGCGGCCTGCTCCGCGACGATCTCGGCGTCGTCGTCCATGTCTTCGGCCCGCTGGTCTACGCCCGCCCCGGCGTCGCCGCGCCGTTCGATCACGTCGCCCGCCACGCCGGGCTCGGCGAGCCCAGCCCGGTGTCCGCCGCCCAGCTCCGCGACGCCGTGCTGGTCGCGCTGCCGGCCGCGCGTATCACCATCTTCGAGAACCAGGCCCCGTTCCTCGATTACGTCGCCCGCGCCGACCCCGCGCGCGAGCTGGTCGTCTTCGCCAAGGGCCAGGCCACCTGGGCGGTCGTCCTGCTCCTGCGCCTGTGCGCCGCCGCCGCGTTGCCTGTCCGCCACGCCGGCGATCTCGACCGTAGCGGCGTCCTCATCCTGCGCAGCCTCGCCCGCCGCGCGCGCGTCGCGATCGAGCCCTGGCACATGGACGTCGCCACCCATCGCCGCTTCGCCAAGGTCGGCCGACCGCTCGACGCCGACGAGCGCGTCCGCCTCGCCAACCTCGTCGCCGTCGACGATCCCGCCGCGCCGGGCCACGAGCTGCTCCGCGAGATCCTGCGCACGGGGACGTGGCTCGAGCAGGAGGTGTTCTCGCACCACCTGCTCGTCCCCGACCAAGACGCTTCCTGCACACACACCACGCCGCACGAGGACCACCCTAGCGAACCCGTCTGATCGTCAGTCGCGATCACTGCGATCGTGTCAATCGATTCGTGCCAATCGCTCGCGCCGCGCGCAACACGCGTGCCAAGCGCCGCCGTCAGCCCGGCGTCGCGGTGGCGCGGGCCAGGGCCGCGAGCTCGTGCTCCTGGACCTGCTCGGTCTTCATCAGCGACGGCGCCGCGCGCAGCTCGCGCGGCAGCCGCGACAGCTCCGGGTTGATGAGGAAGAAGCTGCCGGTGGTCTGCTGGGCCAGCCGCGCCGCGACGTCCGGATAATCCCCGAGCAGGAGGCGCATCTTGTCGATGGCGCGCTCCTGCGCCACCCGGCCGACGAGCCACGTCGAGATGTTGTCGCGCGCGCGATAGTCGAGATCGCCCGGATTCTGCGTGGCCAGGAACACGCCGAGGCCGCCGGCCCGGGCTCGCCGGAGCAGCTCGAACATCGGCTCCTTGGTCGGCGGCGCCGCGACCGCGGGGATGTAGCTGTCGGCCTCGTCGAACAGCGCGACCGCGCGCAGCATAGGGTGGGGATGCCGGCGCACCGCGCGGGCCAGCTCGACCAGCAGCCGGGACACGAAGAACTGCAGCACGCCGACGTCGGTCAACGCGACCGCGCTGATGATGGTCAACCGGCTCTTGCCGTCGGCGGTCGGCGCCAGCATCGTGGCGACGTCGAGCGCCTCGCCGCTGCCGGCCAGCAGCGGCCCGCGCTGGATGGCCAGGGTGTCGAGATCCTCGGCCACCGCGCTGAAGTGCCGGGTCAGGTTGCCGACCGCGGCCAGGAGCTGGGGATCGGGCCGCGCGATCGTCTCGCGCAGATCGTCGAGGGTCGCCCCGGCCGAGTCGGCGTGCAGCTCGATCGCCTTCTTCAGGATCGCCGCCCGCTTGCGGTGAGCGTCGCTGCGGCCGTAGCCGATCATCGCCGCGAGGCCGCTGGCCGCCGCCGAGGCCGCCAGCTCGCGCTCCTGCGTGTTCATCTCCGGCATGCCGGCCGGCACGATCGGGATGCGCAGGGGCCGGCCATTCGCCTCGCCGGGGGTGAACAGATCGACGTGGACCCGGGCGCGCAAGTCCTGCTTGCGGACGGCTCGCTCGGGATCGCGCTCGACCTCGCTCCACCAGGCCGCGCTCGCGTAGCGGGCCAGGTCGCCCTTGCGATCGACGAGCACGGCGGAGATCCCGCGGGCCAGGAGCTGCTCGATCAGGTTGAGCGCGACGGTGGTCTTGCCGCTGCCGGTGGTGCCGAGGAACGCGGCGTGAACCTTGAGGGCCTCGGGATCGAGGGCGACCGGGTCGCCGCGAGTGGTGGCCAGCGCGCCGACGTGCAGCGCGCGCGGCAGCAGCAGCAGAGGCACCGGTGCGGGTGGCGCCACCGACATCGGCCGGGGCGGTGGCACGGCGGGCGTGGCTGGCGCGGTCGTGGGCGCGCGGGCCGACAGCTCGTCGAGCTCGAGCAAGGCCCGGAAGAAGGCGAGCCCGGCGATCGGCCGGTTGACCGCGCGCCAGGCGGCGAGGTTGGCGTGGGCGGCGTGCGCGGCGGCGAAGGCCGCGAACGTCGCGAGCGCGCGCAGATCGCCGTCGGGCACCGTGAGCGTGCGCCCGCCGGCGGCGATCAGCTCGCCGACCTGCCGGTTGATCTCGGACCGGGGGCTGAACGAGAACTCGGAGGTGCGGACCGCGATCGGGATCGTGCCGCTACCGGCCAGCGCGCGCAGCGCCGCGAGCTGCCGCCCGAGGTGACCGCCCTGCGGCTTCTGGTTGCACAACGCGATGACGCGGGGGGCCTGGCCCGGCGGCGCGAGGGTGAGGCGGCGGGCTCGCGGGTCGAGCGACACTGGCTGGGTGAGCCCGACCTCCTGCGCGCACGCACGGACTCCGTACTCGACGAGCTGGAGCAGGCCGAGCTCGTCGTCGGGGCTGTCGCGACCGTCGACCATGGCGTCGTTCCAGGCGCGGGTGAGATCCTCGAGTCCGGTCGCCGCGGCCGGCGGCGCGGGGCTCGCGGCCGGAACCGGGTCGAGCCCGACTAGCGACGCGGCGCCGATGCAGCGCTCGTGATAGCGGTGGAAGAAGGCCAGGCAGTCGCGCGCGCGCTGGTTGACGAGCGGGTCGAGCTGCTCGGGCCGAAACGGGAACAGCGGCTCGTCCTCGCGCCACGCCACGTCGGTGGCGCCGTAGAGGTGCTCGAGGCGGCGGGCCAGGAGCAGCTCGACGTCGGCGCGGCCCCGACGAGCGGTCAGCCGGACCGGCGCCGGGTCGCGCTCGAGCCGATCGAGCAGCGAGCCGGTCAGGCGCTCGCGGATCTGATCGTAGACGTCGTCGAGACAGGCCACCACCACCAGCGCCGACGGCAGCTCGTCGGTGATCCGCCGGACCGCGTCGAACGCGCGCTGGATCCGCTCGTGGCCGCGGGCGTCGGGGATGGCGTCCTCGATCTGATCGATGAGCAGCACCAGGGCGGCGAGCTGGAGCTGATAGGCGAGCTTGCCGAGCTGGATGATCGTGCGCGCCGGATCTTCGGGCGCCAGGCGCGGGGCCAGGCCACCGAGGAGATCGGATTCGTACGGCGTGAGCGACTCGCAGCGGAGGAACTTCACGACCCGGCGCTGGAGCGCGGGGTCACCGCGCTGGAGCAGCAGCAGGGCCTGGACCAGATCGGTGTC
>JAYVSF010000429.1:0-1966 GCA_043775605.1 Myxococcales bacterium | reverse complement strand
GCGGTGGTGTGCGGGCTGGCCGGGGTCGGCAAGTCGAGCCTGGCCTACGCGGTCGCCGCACCTGAGTTGCGGGCACGCTGTTCGGCAACGATCGCGGCGGCGATCCGCTCCTGGCGCGCGAGCCGATCGTGTTCGCCCGTCGTCGCTGGCCAGACCACAGGTCCGAAAACGACGACGCCCGGGCCGTGTTTGCGGTCCCGGGCGTTGATGGCGCGCACAGCGCCACAATGATCGTCGTCGGTGTGCTAGTAGCGGCCGCGACCGCCGCCGCCACCACCGCCGCCGCCACCGCCGCTGCGGGCCGGCCGCTCCTCGGCCTCGTTGACGCGCAGCGGGCGGCCGTCGAGCATCTTGCCGTTCAGCTGCGAGATGGCCTTGGTGGCCTCCGCCGCCGAGCCCATGGTGACGAACGCGAAGCCGCGGGGGCGGCCGGTCTCGCGGTCCATGACGACGTGGAGGTCAGTGACCTCACCCATCGCGAGGAACTGCTCGCGGATGGCGTCGCCGGTGGTGTTGAAGGAAAGGTTGCCTACGTACAGTCGGGTGCTCATGGATCTCTCGGGTCTCGGCGCGGCAAATGGAACGTGCGTCGCCGTCCGGGGCGCCGCCCGGACGTCGACCTCGCGAGCGCTCCCGCGAGGGAAGCGAATCAGCGGCCGCGGCGGTGGCGCGGGCGACCGCGCGCGGAGGCGTGGTAGTGCGGGCCGACGATGGCGCAGCCCGGGAACGAGGCGACGATCGCGCGGGCGGTGGCGAGGGCGAACGCGCCGGCCTTGTCGTCGTCGCGCTGCATCGGATCACCGACCTCGGGCGGCGCGAACGAGAGAGTCGAGCGGCCCGTGCTCTCGTCGACCGAGACGAAGATCCGGATCGGCGTGCCGCGCAGCCGCGGAATCGTGGTTTCGGTGGTGGTGGTCATGCTTCGAGGTCCGGCTCGGCCTGCGCGCTCCAGGCCGACCGCGCCGACGCATACGCGGCGCGAGCCAGGGCGTCGAGCCGCTCGGCCGAGACCGGCTGGCCGCGCCGGATCGAGAGCGCGACCAAGACCTGAGCCTTGGCCTCGCGCAGGGTACCGGGCCAGCCGCCGCTGACGGCGCGGTCCTGGAGGCGGAGATCGCCCACCGTGCCCGAGGCCCAGGCGCTGCCGGCCGCGACCGCGAGGGCGTCGAGCTCGGCGTCCGGGAGCGCGGTCAGGGTGGGCCGATCGCGGACCAGCGTGGGGGGCGCGACTCGGGCCTGGGTGGGCGCTGAGAGGGCGTGAACGAGGGAGGCGGGAACTGAACGGTGGCGGGGCAAGTTGGCCGATCCGCACCTTCGTCGCTGATCGGCAGGGGGTCGCTCTCCGCGCGGAGATCAGCGAGACACGTCCGAGAAACGCGAGTGTGTGGAGCCCTGAGTATCACGAATAACAGCAATCGCAAGCACTGTCGTCGTGCCCAAGCCGGCGAGCGAGGGCGAGCCAGCCGGGTACTAGTAGCCCGTACCGCATTGCCGCCACTGATCGACGGTGGAAGGCAAACCCCGCTCCTCCACGCGTGACCCCGAACGTCCGGAGTCATTGTGGATCGCTCGCCAAGGCTCGCTAGTCGTTGGCGCGCGCCGCGGTCGAGCCGCGCCGCTCGGGCCGGGCGGTGCCGACGACGTCGACCGCGCTCGGGCGGCGGTGGCGGCCGTGATAGACCAGCGACGCCGACTCGATCCGCGGCTCGGTGGCGAAGCCGAGGGCGACCGCGGCAGCGCCGAGGCGCACGCCGGTCGACCGCTTGTACGCCACCGTGGCCCGCAGTTGCAGCTCGCTGAGCACGCCGACGTCGACCAGGTACTCGCCGAAGCTCGACGGCGCGTCGGGGCGATCCGACGTCTCCGCGAGCATCGTCTCGGGGCGGCGGACCGTGGCCGGACGGCGCGACGGCGGCGGCAGCGTGCGCCAGGTCGACCAGCTCGGCGGCCGCGGCCTCACCGGTCG
>JAYVSF010000428.1:0-11889 GCA_043775605.1 Myxococcales bacterium | reverse complement strand
GCCACGCATCTGCTCGAGCGCGGCGCGGATTTGCGGGCGATTCAGGAATTGCTCGGGCACGCGAAGATCGGGACGACGGAGGTTTACACGCACGTCGAGGGGAAGCGTTTGCGCGAGGTGCATGAGAAATTTCATCCGCGGGCGAAGGATGAGGGCGGGGCGGGATGAGTCGCACCGATGGGCGGACAATTGCGGGCAGGCGAAGAGTTTTTTGTGGGGAGCATTGACCGCCATGGTCGACGGCACCGCCGGTCGCGGCCCGCGCGCCGGTCAGCTCGACGGCCAGGTCACGCTGCGCGGCCTCGACCTGACCCTGCTGCACGGCCTGCCCGGAGTTCCCGCCGGGCTGGCCGGACGAGTCGACGCGACGATCGACGCCCGCGGGGGTGGCCGCGGGCTCGCGGGCAAGCTCGCGGTCAACGCCACGGCTCTCGTGGTGCGTCCGGGGTCGATCCCGGTCGACGTCACCGCCACCGCCGACCTCGGCCCGCACGGGCTCCGGCTCGGGCTCGCTGCTCGCGGCCACGCGCTCGGCTCGCTGGCGGCGACCGCGCGGCTCACCCCGCCCCGGCGGCTCGAGGACCGCGCGGCGTGGCGCCGGCTCAAGCGGACCGCGATCGACGAGCTGCAGGTCCGCGCCCGCGCGCTCGATCTCGCTCGGCTCGCCGAGCTGGCCGGCGGCGCGCCCCGGGTCGAGGGCATGGTCGACGCCGACGTCGACGTCACCGGGGCCGGCGGCACGATCGCGATCCACGGTCGGGGCCTGATCGTGGCCGGCGCCCCGACGCCGCTCGATCTCGATCTCGACGTCGATCTCGCCGATCCCGCCAACGTCGCGGTCGTGGCCCACGGCACCTTGCGCGAGCTCGGCGCGGTGACCATGACCACCGCGCTCGCGCTGCCGGCGCGGCCGTTCGATCCGGGCGCGTGGCGCGCCCTCGACCTCCGCTCGCTACGCGCGATCGACGTCACGGTCGACGAGGTGATCGTCGACGAAGCGCGGGCCCGGCGGCTCGGGCTGCCTGACGTCCGCGGCCGGCTGGCCGCCACCATCCACGTCGAGCCCGGCCTGGCCGGGGTCACCGCCCACGTCGACGGCCGCGACCTGATCGCGGGCCGGCTAGCCAGGCCGGCGACGATCACGGTCGACTCCCGGGTCGACCGCGCCGGCACGCACGTGACGCTCGCGATGGGCCTCGGCGGGCGCGCGGTGGCGACCGGCGAGCTCACCGTCCCGCTCGGCCTCGACCGGATGACGGTCGGTGCGCTCGACCTCGGCGCGCTGCCGCTGAGCGGTACCTTCGAGATCGCCCGCACGCCGATCGGCGCGCTCATGGGCGCGCTCGGGCAGGCCCGCGGGATCGGCGGCCAGGTCCATGGCCACCTCGACGTCGCCGGCAGCGTCGGGGCGCCGTCGGCGACCGTCGCGCTGGTCGTCGACGATCTCGGCGGCCGCGGTCGGCTGGGCCCCGACGGCCGCGGCCGCGTCCGCGCGCCCCTCCACACCATGGCGATCGACGCTCGGTACCAGGACGGCGCGGTCGATGGCTCGATCCGCGGCGAGGCCGCGGACGGCGGCAGCCTGGCGATGGTCGTCGACTTCGATCCAGCCGCGCCCGCCGCGGCGCGGGTGTCGCTGATCGCCCACCGGTTCCAGCTGGGGCCGCTCGCGCGGTTGCTACCGGCGGCGCCGATCGGTGTCCGCGGCGTGCTCGACGCCGACCTCCAGCTGCGCGGCCTCGCGGTGGCGTCCGCCCGGCTGGGCGGGGAGGCCCGGGTCACCGGTTTCCAGGTCCCGCTCGCCGACACGCTCGACGCCCTGCGCGACGGCACGCTCGACGTCACCCTGCGCGGTGACGACCTGCGCGTCAACCTCGCCGGCACGGTCGGGTCCGGGCAGGTCAAGGCGGTCGCCACCGCCCACCTCGTCGGCCTGATCCCGGACCGCGGCGACCTCGACCTCACCGTCGACCACCTCGAGCTGATCACGGCCTCGGCCCCGCAGCTCGCTGGCACGATCCACCTCGAGGTCGCCCGCGACCACGACCGCTATCGGGCGGTCGCCCGGATCCACGACGCCGAGGTGGTGGTGCCCGAGCGCGCCGGCCGATTGCTGCACCCGGCGTCGCTGCCGCCCGACCTCATCTTCACGTCGGAGCTCCGCAGCGGGGTCGCGCTGCCTCGCAGCCGGGCCACCGCGCTGCGGTCGTGGATCGGCGTGCGGCCAACCCACCCGGTCCTCCAGCTCGCGGTCCACATCGAGCGGGTGACGGTCGTGTCCGACCAGCTGCGCGGCGACGTCACCGGCGAGCTCGCGATCCTGGCCGGCGACGACGGCGCGGTGGTCGATGGTCGGATCGGCGTCAGCCGCGGCAAGGTCATGCTGTTCGAGCGCCGCTACGGCGTGCGCCGGGCCGATGTGGCATTCGACGGCGGGATCGATCCGCTCCTCGACATCCAGCTCGAGTACGAGTTCCCGCAGCTGACGATGCGGATCGCGCTCGGCGGACGGCTGAGCAAGCCGGTCCTCCACCTCTCGGCGGACCCCAACACCTACACCGAGGGCCAGCTGCTCGCGATCTTGCTGGGCGGCTCGCCGGGGACGCCGGGCAGCGAGAACCCCGCCTTCGTGTCGGGAGTCGCCGCCGCCGCGGCGTCGCAGCTCGTCGGTGGCTACGTCGCCCGCAAGCTCCCGGTCCGGCTCGACGTCATCAACTACGAGGGCGTGACCGCGGTCAGCAGCAGCGCGTTCGTGGTCGGCCGCTGGATCACGTCGGAGATCCTGCTGCTGCTCCGCATCCGCATCGACGCCCGGCCCAACGAGAACGTCAACGAGGCCGAGGTCGAGCTGTGGCTCGCCCCCCACCTGCTGTTCGAGGGCACCGCCGGTGACCGCGGCGTGCTCGGCGCTGACCTGCTGTGGAACCGACGCTGGTAGCGGCCGCGGGCCGCAGGATTGTATCAACCATGTCCATGCGCACCGCGCTCCTCGCGCTCGCCCTCCTTGGCCCGTTGCTCCCCGCCGCGCTCGCGGCGGCCCAGCCGGTGGTCGATCAGGCCAACGCGGTGGTCGACGAGGCCGGCGCGGTGATCGATCACGCGGCGGAGATCATCGAGCCGGCCCGACCGACCGCCGCCAGCTACCGCGACGACCGACCGCTGGCGGCGAGCTACCTCGAGCCGGCGCTCGAGGTCGTCACGGCCAACCTCGTGCTCAACGCCACGGCCCGGGCGGCCGGCGCGCCGTGGGCGGTGATCTCGCCATCGACGATGGTCCGCAACCTGACCAGCGCGTGGGTCTACGACGAGGACATGTTCGCGATCAACCAGTTCGGCCACCCCTACCAGGGCTCGGTCGCGTTCGCGGCCGCGCGCTCGAGCGGCCTCGGGTTCTGGACCGCCGCCGCCTACACCTTCGCCAGCTCGCTGCTGTGGGAGACCCTGCTCGAGAACGAGCCGTCCTCGATCAACGACCAGCTCACCACGACGATCGGCGGCACGCTGCTCGGCGAGGCGCTGCATCGCTGGAGCCGGGCGGTGCTCACCGGCGGTGGCGAGCACCCGAGCCTCGGCCGCCGGATCCTGTCGACGATCATCGCGCCGATCGAGACCGGCAATCGCCACCTGCTCGGCGACCGCTGGCGACGGGTGCCGCCCCCGCTCACCCACGCGTCGGTGGCGGTCGGCTGGCATCGCGAACTCAGCGGCGGCACGCGCTCGCTCGTCCACGTCGAGCTCGCGGTCGCCCACGGGTTGCCGTCGGATCCGCGGTTCGTGCCCCGGGTCCCGCTCGACAGCTTCGATCTCCGGGCCCAGTTCGACGCCGCCACCGACGAGCTGGTCGGCTACATCGACGTCCGTGGCCTGGTGGTCGGCCGGGTGTTCGGTCCGCCGCGCCGGCGCGCGCTGTGGGGTCTGTACGGGGCCTACGACTACTGGAACCCGGTCTACGCCCGCGGCAGCGCGGTCGGGGTCGGCCCCGGCATCACCGCCCACCTGGCGCTCGGCCCGCGCGGCTTCGTCGAGGCGGTGGCCATCGCCACCGTCGTGCCCATGGGCGCCGCCGGCGGGGCTGGCGATGGCGCAGGTCCGCAGCACGACTACCACCGCGGCCCCGGCCTCGGCCAGTTCGTCGAGGTCAAGCTCGGCAAGCGCGACCTGGGCTTTCTCCGGCTCAACGCCCGCGCGCTCGAGATCGACGGCACGCTGATCGACGACGCCACGGAGGCGGTGGTCCTGACCACGATCGCCGGGACCGTCGAGCTCAGCCCCCACCACGCGCTCGGCGCCGAGGTGGTCTACGCCGCCCGCAGCGCCCGGTTCGCCGGCGCCCAGGCCACCGCGTTCGACCAGGCCGCGCAGCTCCGCCTGACCTATACCGTCATCTCGGACGGCGGTTTCGGCGGCGGCTTCGCGTCCCGCCGACGGTGAGGGGCCCGGCCGTGCGCGGAGAGGTCGTGGGTCACGATCCGGCGACCACCTGCTCTATCAGGCGGTGAACCGGCGGGCCAGGGTCGCCATGATGGCGCTCCTGAGCGCGGCGGTCAGGAGATCGACATGCTCGCCGTGACTCGCCTCGCCTCTCGCGTCCTCCGCTCGCTGCGCTTCGGCCCGGTCCTCGCGCTCCTCGTCGCCCTGGCGGCGCTGGCGCCGGGCACCGCCCACGCCCAGATCGATCCCGGTGAGTTCTCGTCGAGCGCGCTCGGCGTGGCCGACGGCCAGTACCTGCGGCTCAACGCCTACTTCGTCACCGCCGACGACGGCGGGTTCCCGCCCGGGCCGTGCCGGCTGACCCTGCGCTTCATCGACCAGGCCGGCGCCACCGTCGCCGAGTCGGTCGTCACGCTCGCGCCCGGCCGCGCCACCGCGCTCGACTACCGGCCGACCTCGCTGCGCGCCGGCCAGCGCGCCACCGTCCGCGCCGTGATCCTCGCCGACCGCGACGACCGCGGCACCGCGCCGCGCGTGATCGAGTCGCTCGAGGTCATCGAGGTCGCCACCGGCAAGACCAGCGTCGGCTCGCCCGGCACCATCCGCGGCTTCAACCCGCAGCCCGATCCGCCTGGCGACTGGGGCATCTGGGGCATGGCCGGCGGCCAGGTCTCGCGCCTGACCGCGACCTACGTCGGCCTGATGTCGGACACCGGCTTCCCGCCCGGTCCGTGCGACGTCGCGCTGACGATCTTCAACGGCGACGGCACCGTGGTCGCTGCCCGCCGCGTCACCGTCGCGCCCGGCGAGACCGTCGCGCTCGACCTCGCCGCCGGCGCGTTGCCGACCGGCGTCCGTCGCCGCCTCTACGCCAGCGTCACCAGCGGCGGCCGCGCCCAGGGCTTCCTCACCGGCTCCATCGACGTCTTCGACGAGGCCAGCGGCAAGTCGACCGCGCTGTTCCCAGCCGCCGTGATCGAGTCGCCAGCCCGCTGACCCCGACCCGCGCCGACGGGCTTGCTAGGATGACGCCATGAAGAAGTCCGGTGCGACCCAGGGCCTGTCGGCCTCCGCGCTGATCTCGGGACGGATCGCCGAGCTCGGCGACTGGCGCGGCGCCACCCTCACCCGCATGCGCGCGCTCATCAAGGAGGCCGCCCCCGAGGTCGTCGAGGAGTGGAAGTGGATGGGCACGCCGGTGTGGTCGCACGACGGGATCATCTGCACCGGCGAGTCCTACAAGCAGATCGTGAAGCTCACGTTCGCCAAGGGCGCGTCGCTCGCGGATCCGACCGGGCTCTTCAACGCGAGCCTCGACGGCAACACCCGCCGCGCGATCGACCTGCGCGAGGGCGAGGCGGTGAACCCGGCGGCGTTCAAGGCGCTCGTGCACGAGGCGATCGCGCTCAACCGCGCCGGCGCGACGAAGGCAGCGAAGCCGAACGCGGCGAAGCCGAAGGCGAAGGCAGCGAAGCCGAAGGCGGCGGAGCCGACGAAGCCGAAGCCGAAGCCCTGACCAGCGAGCCCTGACGGGCGATCTGCTAGCGTCGCCCGATGCACGCCATGCTCGCGCCGATCGTCGCCCTGGTGGCCTGGACCCACGTGATGTGGGCGTGGATGTACGCGACCCGGATCCCGGCGATCCGGGCGGCCCGCATGCGCCTCGATCCGACTGCGCCGCGCGGCGTGCAGATGGCGAGCCTGCCGCCGCGCGTCCGGTGGAAGGCCGACAACTACAACCACCTGATGGAACAGCCGACCGTGTTCTACGCGATCGCGGTGGTGCTGGCGCTGATCGAGCCCGACGCCACCAACCGCGGGCTGGCCTGGGCCTACGTCGGCCTGCGCGTCGCCCACAGCCTGGTGCAGGTGCTGATCAACAAGATCGAGATCCGGTTCGCGCTGTTCGCGCTGTCGTCGCTGGTGCTGATCGCGCTGACGGTGCGGGCCGCGCTGGCGCTCTCCTGAGGTGCTGTCCTGAGGGTCAGAGACTGTGAATCTTTGCAGATTCCCAGCCTCTGATTGATCGGCTCACCGACGAGGAACGTCGGCAGCGCCTGTACGGAAACGAGTTTGTTTCACAAACTCTCACAGGGTTGCCAAGAATCAACCCTGTGTCATCGATCGATCGGTCCGGCACCGGAGTGCCGGTCCGATCTCGACATTCGACCCCGGTCCGAGCTGCGCTCGGAGCCTCAGGCGCCGCCGAACAGCCTGGCGGTGATCGCCACCGGATCGGGCGCCTCGGCGTCGGCAGCGGGCGGCTGGCCGTCGGGCGTCATGTGATCGATCGCGTGGGGCAGGACGTCGACCAGCGACCGGGTCGCGTGCTCGGGCGTGATGCCGAGCTTGGCGGCGATCGTGGCGATCGGGCCGCTGCCCAGCACGCTGGTGAGCTGATCGAACGAGATGGGCAGGTTCTTGCCGAGGCCGACCCACGACGACGCGAGGTCGCCGAGGCCGACGCCGTGCAGCTTGCCGAGGATGGCGGCGGCGCCGCCGCCCTTGAGCAGGTCACCTACCGCGCCCGCCATCTGCGTGGCTCGTTCCTTGAGATCGATCATGATGGGCGCGACGGTAGCAGCCGGCTCGGGCCGCGGCACTGGCGTGTGGGTGAAACCAGCTCGCCTCCGTACCGGCGCTGCCGAGCGCGGTTCCGTCAGGCGTTCGCGACCGCGCGCGCGCGCAGGCGGTCGGCCCACCGGTGCAGCACGTGGATCACCACGGGCACCGCGACCAGGGTCGCGATCACGTCCCCGGTCGGGTCCACCCTCCACCACGCGGCGCTCGCGACCGCGAGCACGATCGCCACGAAGAAGAGCAAGCCGATCATCGCGTGCGGGAGCTCGCCGTCGTCGACATTCGCGGACTTCATCGCTGTCCTCCTGGATGGTTCTCCCCGACGTAATGCATGGCGTGCGCCAGCCGCGCGCCCACGCGCAGCCCACACCGCGCCACGCCCGCAGCTGTCGAGCCGGTCACGGTCGACGGCGCGAAGCCGGCGTGACGACTCGCCCGCGCCGGTCGCGCACCATCGCCGGCCGTCCGCCGCGGGCGTGCCACGATGGCAGCCGCCGGTGCCCGCCGTCCGCCCGCCGGACGCACACGTACGACCGCTTCACAGCCGTCGGGCGCCGTCGCCCAGGTCGTCGCCGAACATCGCGGAGCTAGCCGCGCAGCTGGGCAGCGACCTGGCTCAGCGCGGCGGCAGGATCGTCGGTGATCGGCTTGCCGTGCGCGAACAGCACCCGGGTCAGGCCGGGCAGCGCGGCCTCGCGCTCGAGCTGGCGGGCGAACGCGGCCTTGTCCTTGACCGCCAGCCACCGCATCACCCGCGGTGCGCTGACCTTCCCGGTCGGACCGAGGAACACGCTCATCGGGAACCCGAGCTTCGGCATGTTCAGGATCGCGTCGCAGTAGATCAGGGTCACGTCGTCGCCGGACCGGACCTCGAGCACCGACTCGGCGGTCATCCCGTCGATGGCGCGCAGCCGCACGGTCGCGTCGCCGGGCGCGTCGGCGGTCACCGCGTCGACGGCGACCACCTTGGCCACCCGCTTCTGCGCGCCGGGCGGCGCGATCACCTGCATCGTCGGGTAGCGCTGCTTCCAGATCGCCGCGTCCTGGCGGTGGAAGCCGTTGGGCACGAACAGCAAGGCCGGCGTGCCCCAGCGCTCGAGCTCCGCCATCTCGGGCTCGTCGAGCGCGATCGCGTTGTGGATCAGCAGCCGGCCGTCGGCGAGCCGGGCCGCCACCATCTGGCGCTGGACCTTGCCGTCGGGCATCTTGCCCGACACCCGCCACAGGTTGGCGGCGAGCTTCTCGATCGGCTGGTGGGGGAGGACGGTCCAGGTCGTGAACGCGGCGGCCATGGGCCGGGTGTAGCAGACCGCCCGCCGTGCAGGTCGCGCGCGCCCCCGCGAAGGTGTCGGCGGGCGCTGCGGTAGAGTCGACCGTCGGGCCGATGTCCTACGTCACCCTCCTCTTCGATCTCGATCACACGCTGTTCGACTCCGACACGTCGGAGGCTCGCGCCTTCGCCCACGCGCTGGCCGCCGGCGGCGTCACCGAGCCGGCCCGCCACTTCCCGACCTACGACGCGATCAACCGCGGGCTGTGGGCGGCGGTCGAGCGCGGCGAGCTGGCGACCGCGGCGGTCAAGCTGGTGCGGTTCGAGCGGCTGGTGGCGGCGGCCGGGCTCGACGCCGACCCGCGCGTGCTGGCCGAGGCGTTCCTGGTCGGCATGGGCCGGTTCGGCGAGCTGTATCCGGGCGCGCGCGACCTGCTGGCCGCGCTGGCCGCGCGCGCCGACCTGACCCTCGCGCTGGTCACCAACGGCCTGTCCGAGGTCCAGCGCGCGCGCGTCGCCCGGCTCGAGCTGGCGCCGTACTTCGACGCCATCGTCGTGTCGTCGGAGGTCGGGGTGGCCAAGCCGGCGCCGCAGATCTTCGACCTGGTCTTCACCGCGCTCGATCAGCCGCCGCGGGCGACGGCGGTGATGATCGGCGACAGCCCGACGTCGGATCTGCGCGGCGGACGCGCGGCCGGCATCGCCACCTGCTGGTTCAACCCGCACCGCCGGCCCGCCGCCGATTCGACGCTGATCGATCACGAGATCGCCGCGCTGGACGAGGTGCTGACGCTGTGCGCGCCACCGTGAACGCGCCAGTATGATGGCGCCATGACCCGCGCCGATCCTCACCGCCACTGCGGCACCTGCGGCGGCCCGTTCGCGGACCTGACCTGGCCGCGGGCGTGCGCGGCGTGCGGCGCGACGACCTGGCGCAACCCGACCCCGGTCGCGGTGCTCGTGGTGCCGGTGCTCGGCGGCGGCGTCGTGCTGATCCGGCGCCGGCTCGCGCCACCGGGGCTGGCCCTGCCCGGCGGCTTCGTCGATCACGGCGAGAGCTGGCAGGCGGCGGCGGCCCGCGAGCTGCGCGAGGAGGCCGGGCTGGTGGTCGATCCCGGCGGCGTCCGCCACGCTCGCACCGTGTCGTCGCCCGACGGCACGCGGGTGCTGATTTTCGGGGTCAGCGCGCCCGTGGCCGAGTTGCCGCCATGGACGCCGGGCGAGCCCAACCACGAGATCGACGAGCGCCTCGTGACCCACGCGCCCATCGAGCTGGTCTTCCCGCTCCACACCGACGTCCTGCGGGCCTGGTTCGCCGGCAAGCTCGGACCGCTATGACGCTCGCGCTGCGCGAGGACGATCTCGCCGGCGCGGCCACGCAGGCGCTGCTGGCGTTGCACCTGGCCGGGATGCAGGCAGGCTCGCCACCCGGCCACGGGTTCGCGTTCGACCTGTCCGGGTTACGGACATCTGACGTCACGGTGTGGACGGCCTGGGACGGTGACGCGCTCGCCGGCATCGGCGCGCTCAAGCAGCATGGCGACGGCACCGGCGAGCTCAAGTCGATGCGGACCCACCCGGACCACCTGCGCAAGGGCGTGGCCACCGCGCTGCTCGAGCGCGTCATCGCGGTGCCGCGCTCGCGCTCTCCTCGCGTTCGATCTGTGAGCCGTCACGGCGAACACGGCGCGATTATCTATAGAATATTGCTGTTTTTTTCTCTTTTCGCGTCACACGAACGTCCAGACCGAAAGCAGGCGTAACTGGTCGGGGACCGGCCGCGCGGGCCATACGGGTGAGGCGAACCCGAACCAAGGATGTCTCCCATGACCCGCCTCCGCGCCCGTTCTCCGTTCCTGCACACCGCGGCTTGCGCCGCCGCCGCCACCCTCGCCCTGGTGGCCGGCGCCGCCCGCGCCCACGCCCAGTCCGCCATCATCTACGGCAGCATCAGCAACTTCGACATCTCGAACGACACCGGCGAGACCTGCCACGGTTTCGAGATCGACATCGATGGCGTCGACCTGCCGACCGTGCTCGGCGGCTTCAGCGCCCAGCGCTACGGCGCCCCGACCATGGTCGCGTACACCGGCGGCGTCCACGTCCGCTGGGCCAGCTCGTACGACGCCGCGACCGCCGCCTGGACCCAGCGGACGCTGCCGCACACCGTGCCGTGGTTCCCGGGCCAGTGCTACCAGTGGTCGACCGGCCCTGGCTTCGACTACCAAGCGTCCGGCTGCGAGCACTTCGGCGCCTACACCAGCGGCAACCCGAGCGCGGTCCACTCGCACTGGCTGTGCGAAGACCCGGCCAACCCCGGCCAGCTCGTCGCCCACCTGCCGCCGACCGCGGTGCCGTTCCCGCAGTACTACGTGCAGCCGCCAGTGGTCGCCGGCAACCCGCCGCAGCTCGTCGTCGAGGTCCAGGCCCCCGAGCCGGCCGAGGCGCCCGACCTCTACGGCGACGCGCAGTGGACCCGCGTGTTCGTCGTGCAGCTGCCGCAGGTCGTCACCCTCGACCAGCTGGTCGCCGACAACCCCAACGTGGTGCCGATGAACCTGGCCCAGCTCGAGGCCAGCTACCAGATCCTGCAGGACGAGCCGGTGGCCGGCGGCAACGGCCGGCGCAAGCGCCACCGCCACGTCGGCGACATCGCGCCGACGACCCGCTCGATCGTCCGTCGGGTCGAGACCTACGCCTTCACCGGCTCCTACGATCCGCTCACCCACGAGGCCCTGTGCGCCGATGGGCTCTGCAACACGCCCGCGGCCGACGAGCTCGGTGAGCTGATCAGCGTACAGATGACCGCGGCCAGCGTCGTGCCCGACGCGATCCTGGTCGCGAAGACCGGCAGCGGCAGCGTCGATTCGGCCGACCGGCGGGTCGCCTGCGGCAGCAAGTGCGCGGCGTCGTACGCCGCCGGCGCGCTGGTCAGCTTGACCGCGAAGGCCGCGAGCGGCAGCGCGTTCGCCGGCTGGTCCGGCGGCTGCGCGGGCAGCGCGTTGACCTGCTTCGTGACCGCGAACGGTCAGGTCAACGTCGGCGCCGCGTTCGTCGCGGTGCCTGGCGGTGGCGGCGGCGGTGGCGGTGGCGGCGGCGGTGGTGCCGGTGGTGCCGGCGCGACCTACTCGCTGTCGGTCAGCCGCAGCAACTCGGGCACGGTGACCTCGAACCTCGGCGGCATCAACTGCGGCAACACCTGCTCGGCGAGCTACGCGTCGGGCACGGTCGTGACCCTCACCGCGGTCGCGCCGGCCGGCAAGGGCTTCGCTGGCTGGAGCGGCGCCTGCAGCGGCGCGGCGCCGACCTGCAGCGTCACGATCACCGCGGCGACGAAGGTCCAGGCCTCGTTCACCAAGTAGGCACGCGTCGTCACTGGCAGGTGCGGCTGCAGGCCTCGCCGCTGTAGCCGGGCTCGCAGAAGCACTGGTCGTACGCGCACACGCCGTGGCCGCCGCACGCCTCGCCCGCGCGGACATCGACGCTGCAGCCGCTGCCCTCGGGCGACCGACACGCGCCGCCACCAGCACCAGCGTCGCCAGGCTGGTGCTGGTGGCGGTCCCGGCCGACGCGACCAGGTCACGGTGGCCTCGTCCCGTTCCCTGTGG
>JAYVSF010000427.1:0-5595 GCA_043775605.1 Myxococcales bacterium | reverse complement strand
CAGGCACCTGGGGGGAAGGGGGTCAGGCACCCGGGGGGAAAGGTGTCAGGCACCAGCGCTCGCACACCGCAGGCGCGCGAGTGGTGTCAGGCACAGGTGCGGCGTGTCGGCAGTTTGGGGGCTCCGGCCCCCGAGGCAGCAAAACGATGGTGTCAGCCGCCTTTGGGGCGCATGACGAGCGCGCGCGTGCGGTCCCGGATGGTGTACGGGTGGCGGACGGCGCCGAGTGGGAGTGGGACCTGGTCGAGGCCCTCCATGCCGATCACGACGCCGCCCGGCACGACCAAGGCCAGTCCGAGTTCGAGCCATGTGGCGAGGTCGAAGGTGGCCCGCGAGACCGCGACGTCGTAGACCTGCTCCAGGGCATCGACGCGATGCGTCATGACCATCACTCTCAAGGCCAGATCGCGCGCGGCCTGGCGCAGGAACGCCGCCTTCTTGTGGATGGGCTCGACGCAGGTGACCTGGAGATCGGGCCGGGCGACCGCGAGGACGATCCCGGGCAGACCGCCACCGCTGCCGACATCGACGACCCGCGCGCCTTCGCGGAGGTGCGGCACCAGCGCAAGACAATCGACGACATGGTCGGCGACGTCGACGGGTGTCCGGGCGGCGGACAGATTGATGCGCTGGTTCCAGCGGACGAACGCCTCGACGTAGGCGAGCAAAGCCGGCGCCCGCGGTCCGACACCGACGGCGCCGGCGCCGGCGTTCACGACGTCAGCCCAGGACATGGGCCCGGTGGGCGCGCGTGGCTGCGCGCGACGACACGGCAGCACCGCCGATGAACGCGACCGGGCTGCGGTCAGGCGAGGGCATGGATCACCAGCTTGCTCGCCTCGGGGACCACCAGCAACTCGTCGGCGCCCGCAAGCGCGGCGGCGAGGCTCGGGGCCCACGCGGCATAGGTCGCCTCGACCGTGGCCCGGGGCAACTCCGACACCAGGACGATCTGGTGGCGGGCTGGTAGCCGGGGCGCCAGCCCGATCTCGTAGATCCCGCGGTTGACGATCTCGAGCGGCCCGACGCCCTCGCGGCACGGCGCGACCAGCACGATCGTGCCGCCTTCGGCGAGCAGCGGGCCGCCCGCGGCCACGCACTTGCTCGCCTGGTACAGCGATGCGGTCACCGGGCCGCGATCACCGACGACGATCCAGCGCGCCGGCGCCCCCGCCACCGTCACCCACCACCGGGCCAGCTCGACCCCGCGGGCGAAGGCCTCTGGCAGTCGTCCGGCCACCGCGCCGCGGACCAGGCCGTGACCGTCGGCGATCCCGTCGAGGAGGAACTGCCGGCCCCCGACCAGGGCCACGGCCTCGTCGAGATCTTCGCGACACGGGTTGCCGGCGATCACGCCGGCTCGGGCGCCGGGAGCTTCCTTCCAGCGATGGTTGATGCGCGCGGCGGCCGCCTCGGCGAGGCCGGGGAACAGCGCCTTGCCGCCGGCGCCGAAGCCGGCGAAGTAGTGCGGGCGGATCACCCCGGTCGCGATCACCAGGTCGGTGTCGACGACACATCGGTGGACCCGCACCGGGGTCCCGCGCCGGGTGACCCTGACGTCGACCAGGTCGCGGGCGTCATGGCCATCGTGATCGACGACGACGGCGTCGCCGTGGCGGTCCCGCGCGACCCAGCGCACCGAGACCACCGGCGCGCCCGTGGGTGCCGGTCGCGATCGCGATGGTCAGGCGGACCGGCGGCAGGCGCGCGCGCACCGCGTCGAGGAACCGGTCCCGGGTCGCGTCGCGGGTCGCGTCGCTGACGACCACCGTGACCCGATCGCTGGGTCGGGCCAGCTCCTCGAGCCGAGGCCCGGCCACCGGTCGATCGAGCGCCGCGGCCAGGAGCGACTCCACCGACCGTGGCGGCGGCAACTCGGGGCCGGTCAGCCAGCCGACCGGCCCCGCGGCCTCGACGGTGAGCGTCCGATCGCCGTACGGCAGCGTGACGTGCTCGGCCCCACGGCACCTTACCCGGTCCGGGCACGGGTTGGCGGCGACCGGCGGAGTCGGATACCATCGCGGCCCCGGGGCCGGCGCGGCACGCCCCGGAGCGCCCCGCGCCGCTCATCGCCGATCCGGTGTCCAAGCAGAGCCTCCTCCTCGTCGACGGTGACCCGCGCAGCCTCCGCGTGCTGGAGGTCTCGCTCAAGAAGGCGGGCTTCAACGTCACCACGGCGGTCAACGGGCGCGACGCCGTCGAGAAGGTCGAGCTCGCCCCGCCCGATCTGGTCATCGCCGAGACCCAGCTCGAGGAGATCGACGGGTTCGCGTTCTGTCAGATGCTCAAGGCCAACCCGGCCTGGGCCGACATCCCGTTCGTCTTCCTGACCGCGCAGACCGACATCGCGACCAAGATTCGTGGCCTCGAGCTCGGGGTCGACGACTACCTGACCAAGCCGATCTACATCAAGGAGATCGTCGCCCGCGCGCGCATTCTCCTGCAGAAGCGGCAGCGGACCCGGATCGAGGAGCGCCGCGACGGCCGCACCCGCTTCGCCGGGCAGCTGTCCGACATGCCGATCGTCGACCTGATCCAGACCGTCGAGATCAGCCGCAAGGCCGGGCTCATCCAGTTCATCGGCGAGGGCGGCAAGCAGGCCGCGATCTACTTCCGCGACGGCAAGGTCATCGACGCCGAGGCCGGGCCGCTGCAAGGCGAGGACGCAGTCTATCGGCTCCTGACCTGGAACGAGGGCGAGTTCGAGGTCGCGTTCCGCACCGTGCGTCGGCGCGACACGATCACGATGTCGGCCCAGGGGCTGCTGATGGAGGGCATGCGCCGGCTCGACGAGTGGGGCCGCCTGTGCGAGCAGCTGCCGCCGCTCGAGACCCGGTTCGAGATCGACGCCAAGGAGCTCGCCCAGCGGCTCGGCGAGATCGAGGACGAGCACAACGCGATCCTGCGGCTGTTCGACGGGCGGCGCTCGGTGCTCGAGGTGATCGACGCCTGCGACTACGGCGACCTCGAGTCACTCGAGGTGATCGCCCGGATGTATTTCGAGGGCGTGCTGGTCGAGGCCGGACCCGGCAAGCCGACGCTGTCGGGCGAGTGGATGGTGCCCGCCGGCGCGACGCTGGCGAGTCCGCCCGGCCCGTCGTCCGCGACCGGGCTGGTGTCGGAGGACGGCGCCGACGACGCCGACGACGCCGAGACCGACCTTCGGTCCCTCGCCCCGATCGCCGACGCCCGCACCCGCGACCACTCCGCCGAGTGGACCGTCGACCGCGATCCCGACGAGATGATCGAGGCGCCGCTGTTCCCGATGCCGTCGTCCGCGACGGCCGCGAGCGCTCGCCCGAGCCTGATCCAGCAGGCCATCGACGAGTCCGACGTCATCACGGTGCCGGAGCTCGAGGAGACGCCGGCGCCGGTCCGGGTCGTGGTCACGCCCACGGCGGCGGCCACCCCGCCGGGCGACGAGCCGACCGAGGTCGAGGAGGTGATCCCCCGCGACACCGCGCCGCCGATCGCCGTGGCCGTGCCGCCGCCCACGCCCGCCGCGAGCGCGTCGACGTCGGCCCGGCTGCGCAAGCCCGTGGTGATCGACCGGACCGGCACCGCCACCCGGGTAACCGATCCGCTCGAGCTGCCGCCCAACCAGCGCGGGTCCCGGTGGCCGGCGCTCCTCATCGGCGCCGCCGTGGTCGCGGGCTCGATCTACGGGGTGATCCGGATCGGGCGCCCGGCGCGGTCGGCGTCGGGCGTCGCCGTCGACGGTGGTGCCCCCGACCAGCCGATGCTGGCGGTCGATGCCGCTCCGACCCCTGCGGTCGACGCGGCGGTGGCGCCGGCGCCGCCCCTGGACGCCGCGGTCCGGCCGTGGGCCAGGGATGCGCGCCCGGCTCCGATCGTCGACCCCGGCTCACCCGCCGTCGACGAGCTCGCCCGTCAGCTCGACGACGCCCGCGCGCTGATCGCGAGCGATCCCGAGCGCGCGCTGCGCATGCTCGACGAGATCCTCGACGAGCGCCGCAGCGCCCGCGCGCTCGTCGTCCGGGCCGAGGCCCTGCGCCGGCTGCACCGCATCGACGACGCGCTCGGCGCGGTGGGCGCGGCGATCTCGATGTCGCCGCGCAGCGCCACCGCCTGGGAGCTGAAGGGCCGGATCCTGTGGGAGGCCGGCCGCCACGCCGAGGCCACGCCGGCGTACCGACGCTTCCTCCAGCTGCAGCCGACCGGGGACGCCGCCGACACCGTGCGCTGGCGCCTGAGCCAGCAATGATCGTCCTCGGGATCGAGAGCTCGTGTGACGAGACCGCGGCCGCGCTCGTGGTCGACGGTCGCGAGGTGCTGGCTGACGTCGTCGCCTCGCAGCACGAGGTCCACGGACCGTACGGCGGCGTGGTGCCCGAGCTGGCCTCGCGCGCCCACGTCGTCAACGTGGTGCCGGTGCTGCGCGCGTGCCTGGCCCAGGCCGGCCTCGGGCTCGACCGGGTCGACGCGGTGGCCGTGACCACGGGCCCGGGGTTGGTCGGCGCGCTGCTCATCGGCGTGCAGACCGGCAAGGCGCTGGCGTGGGCGCGCGGTCTGCCGCTGGTCGGCGTCCACCATCTTCAAGGCCACCTCGCCGCGGTCTACCTCGAGCCCGATCCGCCGCCGATGCCGCACCTCGCGCTGCTGGTCTCCGGCGGCCACTCGTCGCTGGTCCGGGTCGAGGATCACGGGATCGTCGTCGAGCTCGGCCGCACCCGCGACGACGCCGCCGGCGAGGCCTTCGACAAGGGCGCCAAGCTGCTCGGCCTCGGCTACCCCGGCGGCGCGGTCGTCGATCGCCTCGCCGCCACCGGCGATCCCACCGCGGTGCCGTTCCCGCGGGCGATGCTCGCGGCCAGCGCCGGCGACGACTTCTCGTTCTCGGGCTTGAAGACCGCGCTGCTCCATCACGTCCGCGCTCACGGCGTGCCCGAGGGCCAGGCGCTCGCCGACCTGTGCGCCAGCTACCAGGCCGCGATCGTCGAGGTCCTGGTCCGCAAGACCCGGCGAGCGGCCCGCCGCGAGGGCCTCGCCCACGTCCAGGTCTGCGGCGGCGTCGCGGCCAACCGCGGCCTGCGGATCGCGCTGCGCGCCGCGGGCGCCGCCGACGGCTTCGCGGTCTACGTGCCGTCGCCGGCCCGCTGCACCGACAACGCGGCGATGATCGCCGCCGCGGGCTATCACCTGCTGGCCCGCGGTGATCGAGCCAGCCTCGATCTCGGCGCGATCGCGACCGTGCCGTTGCCGCGCCGGGCGCCGCCAGCGCCGATCGATGGCAAGGTGGTCGGGTGAAGTCTCGCCTGTCGCGGAGCGCCGGTGTCGATCCCTGACCGCCCGGGCCCGGCGTTCCCCGATGCCCGTACCCTGCTGGAGCGCCACGGCCTGCGGGCCAAGAAGCACTTCAGCCAGAACTTCCTCACCTCCGAGCGCGTGTTCCGCGCGATCGTCGACGCCAGCGTCCGCACCGACGACGACTGGGTGGTCGAGATCGGCGCCGGCCTGGGCACGCTCACCGCCCGCCTCGCCGAGCGCGTGCCCGAGGGCAAGGTCATCGCGCTCGAGCGCGATCCCGACATGGTCGCGGTGCTCAAGGCCGAGCTCGGCCACCTCGACACGGTC
>JAYVSF010000426.1:0-19679 GCA_043775605.1 Myxococcales bacterium | reverse complement strand
GCGCCGAGCGGTCGCAGCACCGTGGTCGGCGGGATGGTCAAGTCGCGGACCCCGAGGATGGCGAGGCCGGGCGCCGTGCCGGCCGGGGCCGTGACGCGATAGCGGAGCTGATCGACCAGGCCCTGGCCGCTGGCCCGGATCACGAAGCCGGTGCCGCTGCCATCGAGGGGAAAGCGGCGGAGCGTGCCACCGTCGGTGTCGAACACGTACAGCGAGTCGGGGTCGAGGGTCAGGGCGCCGGCGCCCACGACGTCGTCCGCGGTGACGCCGTTCGACGGCACCAGCGCGCGGCAATGGACGCCACCGGCCGTGGTGCAGCCCAGCGGGCAGGTCTCGTCGGGCCCGGCGCAGGTCACCGCGATCGCGACCTGGTCGCGCAGCTCGCAGTGGGGCTGGCAGTCGCTACTGTCGACCGCGGCGTCGAGCCCGTCGGTGATCGCGGCGTCGGTCATCGCCGGGGCCACGCAGGTCCCGGCCTGGCAGACCAGCGGCGCGGGGCAGGTGTCGCCGGGGCCGCACCGGGGCGCGTCGTAGACGGGCGCGAAGCAGGCGGCGAGCGCGACCGCCAGCCACGGCGTCACGATCGGACCGGCGAGCCGCCGCGGCGCCACGGTCAGAAGCTCCCTGCGCAGGTCAACGCGACGGTCTCGCGGGTCGAGGTCACGATCAGCCGGGCGCGGACGCGCTGGCGCCGACCGACGACGTGGAGCGTGACGCCGGTGGCGACCAGGACGCCGCCCGCGATCAGCGACGCGATCAGGTGGCGATCGGCGGCGTGGCCGGCCGCGACCGTGGCCGGGTCGAACTGCGCCCCGTGGGCCGACAGCTCGGACGACAGCGCCCGGGCGTCGAGCCCGAAGTAGGTCGCCGCGCCGAAGGCGAGCACGCCACCGCCGATCAGCGCCAGCCCGCCGAGGCGCAGGCCGCGGCCGCGACCCTCGATCGCGTGGTGCGCGCGCGCCTGCTCCGCCCGCCGCACCTCCTCGACCTGCTCGCGGTCGTGCTGTGCGGTCCATCGCCGGTCGCGCGCGCGCGCCGCCTCGGCGGCACGGTCGAGCTCGGCCTGGTGCGCCGTCTCCTCGTCGCGGCGCCGGCCCTCGGCGGCCTCGACTTGCTCGCGGAGCGCCGCGATCTTGATGCGGATCTCGGCGCGGCGAGGGTCGCGCGCCTCGACCGCGAGGAACCGCTCGAAGTAGTCGACGGCGACGGTGGCGTCACCGGCGCGCTCGGCGGCCAGCCCGAGGTCGAGCAGGAGCTCGTTGATCGGCACCAGCTCGTAGGCGGCGCGGAACGCCGCGAGCGCGCGCCCGCCATCGCCGGCGTCGTAGAAGGCGAGGCCCTGCTCGGTGAACGCGCGCGCACGCGCCACCCGGTCGCCACCGGCAGGCTGGGCGACCGCGCGGTGCAGCGGCGCGAGCGGGCCGATCGCGGGCGCCAGCACGAACGTCGACAGCGCGATCACCAGGGCGACCGTGCGCGGTCGGGGCCAGGCTCGCGCGGTCATCGCGGGAACGGGTTGGTCGGGGTGAGGCCGTGCGGCGGCGGGGGCGCAATCGCAGGCGACGCGCTCGGCCGCACGCGCGCGAGCGTGACGGTCCGCTCGACCGCCGCGGTCGGGGTGAGCTGCACGTGCTCGCTGCGATAGCCCTTGCGGGCCAGCACGACGTCGAGCGGCCGGTCGGAGCGCGGCCAGGGGGCAGTGAAGGGCGTGGTGCCGACGTCGCGACCGGCGATGACCACGGTGGCGCCGGTGGGAACGCTCGTGATGGTGAGCCGGATGGTGTCGGGGACGGGCACGGCGTCCGGGGCGGGCACGGGCACGGCGTCGGGCACGGGCACGGGCACTGGCACGGCCTCGGGCACGGGCGCGACGGCCGGGGCCGCATGGGGGGTGGGGATCGCGGCGACGGCCGGGCCCGGCGCGGGCTCCTGGCGATCGTCAGGCTCGCCGGCGACGATCACGGCGATCACGACCGCACTCACGACCGCCGCGGTGCCGCCGACCGCGAGCCAGCGCGAGCGCGGGGAGCGGGCCGCGGCCGGCGGGGGCGCGACGGGCCGCGCCAGCGACGCGCCGGTCACGGTGCCGGTGAGCGACGGTTGGTCGGCGCCGGCCTCGGCCAGCGAGGCCAGCCACGACGCCGGGGCCATCGGCAACGACGGCTCGGGCGGCGGCAACGGCAGCGGTCGCGAGGTCGGCGGCCGCAGCCTCCCCGCCTCGACCGGCCTCGCCGCCGGGCTGGCGCCGCCGAACGACAGCTCGCGCCCGGGCCCGAGGATGCCGTCGATCGCCCGCACGACCTCCTCGACGGTGCGCGGTCGATCGTCGGGCCGCTTGGCCAGGAGCCGCACCACCAGGTCGTCGATCGCCGGGTCGAGGCCGGGCACGCTCGTCGACGGAAACGGCGGGGGCAGGTGGATGTGGCCGGTCAGGACGTCGCCGACGCCCTCGCCGGTGAACGGCGGGCCGCCGGTCAGCAGCCGGAACAGGATGCAGCCCATCGAGTACAGATCGGCCCGATGGTCGACCGTGACCCCGCGGCACTGCTCGGGCGCCATGTAGGTCGGGGTCCCGACGATCACGCCCGAGTGGGTCTGGTCGCCGCTGGTCAGCTCGGCCGACAGCTTGGCGACGCCGAAGTCGAGCAGCTTGACCCGCTCGCCACCCGCGGCCTCGTCGTCGGGCACCACGAACACGTTGTCGGGCTTGAGATCGCGGTGGACGATGCCGGCCCGGTGGGCGGCGGCGAGCGGGCTGGCGATCTGCCGGATCACGGTCAGGGCTTGGGCCGGCTCGAGCCGCCCGCGCCCCAGGCGGCGCGACAGGCTCTCGCCGCGCAGGTACTCCATCGCGATGTAGGCGACGCCGTCGTCGCCGTAGCCGAAGTCGTAGACCTCGACGATGCCCAGATGGCGGATCGCGGTGGCAGCGCGGGCCTCGTTGAAGAAGCGCGTCACCAGAGTGTGATTGGCCGACGACTCCGGGCGCAGCACCTTGATCGCCGCCTGCCGCCCGAGGAGCGTGTGCTCGGCGAGATAGACCGTCCCCATGCCGCCACGACCGAGCTCGCGGACGATCCGGTACGAGCCGAGCACCCGGCCGATCATGGCCAGCGAGCGGTTCCGGGTGGAGAGTTCATGCGCGAGCCCTGGTGAAGGTTCGGGGTGTGGAGCTACGGGGTCGTCGCCATAGTGCTGCTGGTCCCCATCGGGCGAACCACGGCGGTGCCGTCGACGACGGGCAACATCAGCGAGCGGAAGTGGATGAGGCCGGTGCCGGCGCCACCCCCACCGGTGCCGTCGACGTTGCCACCGCCTGCCGTCGCGAGGACCTCGCCGGCGCCGGCGTTGGGACCGGTGCCACCGGTGCCGCCGTTGCCGGTGGGCTGCGCCGGCATGCCGTCGCGCCGACCGTTTTCGGCGGGGTTGGTGTCGTTGTTACCGGCGCCGCCGCCGCCGCCGGTCGCGGTGAGCGAGCCGCCGGTCACCGACACCACCGGCGCCTCGAGCAGGAGGCCGCCGCCCGAGCCCCCGGCGCCGCCGCCCCCGGCGCCGCTGGTGCCGTCACCGCCGGCGCCGCCGGCGTAGAGGGTGCCGCCGGTGATCATGATCGCGGTGAACGACGTGAGCTGCAGCGCGCCGCCGCCGCCGCCGCCGTTGTTGCCGCCCTGCCCGCAGCCGCCGCCGCTGCCGCCGCGCAGCGGATTCATGTTGAACTGGGCGCAGGCCGTTGGCAGCACCGCGGCCGCGATCACGACCCCGCCGCCGTCGAGGTTCGCGCTGGCCGGCCCGCCCTTGCCGCCGGCGGTGCCGAAGCCACCGCCGCCGCCGCCGGTGTCGAGCGAGCCGGTCTGGCGCGAGCCGTTGCCCCCAGGCGCGCAGCCCTGAGCGCCCATGCCGGCAGCGGGGTCGAGGCCACCGCGAAAACCACCGGCCCCGGGTACGTCGGGGGTCGGCGCGCCGAACGCGGTCTGCTGGCGGCCGCCGCCGACGTCGATCTCGCCGCCGACGGTGATCGGGTCGTGGGCCACCAGCACCGCCGCGCGCGTGCCGGCGGGCGAGATCGGCCGCAGGATGGTGGTCGCCGGCACGGTCAGGCTCTTCATGCCGAAGATGCCCAACTCGGGCGTCGGCATGCTGCCGCCGGGCGGGGTCTGCGCGATCGCCCGCCACCGGATCTTGGTGGTCGGATCGAGGCCGGTGCCGGCCGGCCGGACCAGCGTTCCGCCGGTGCTGCCGTCGAGGGGATAGAACCGGATCTCGCCGGTGCTGGTGTTGAAGGTGTAGAGCCGCGCGGCCATGAGGACGACGTCGGCGTCGGTCCCGGTCAGGTCGTCGGCCTCGGTGACGCCGTTGGACGGGATCAGCTGCTTGCAGTGGACGGTGCCGACCTCGGAGCAGCCGGCGGTGCAGGTCTCGACCGCGACGCCGCAGGTCTCGACCACGTTGCCGACGCACGCCGAGGCACAGGCGTCGATCGCGGCGTCGGTCGCGGCCGCGTCGATGGCGGCACCGTCGATCGTCGCGCCGTCGATGGCGGGGCCGTCGACCACCGGCGCGTCGATGACGCCGACGTCGGGGCCGCCGCTGCTGCCGCCGCCGGGGCTGAAGCTGCACGCGCCGACCACCATCGAGGCCAAGGCCAGGGTCACCCGCATCGACATGCTGGGAGCGTATCATGCAGCGATCGGTGGGCCTCGGCGAAACCCCTCGGCGGGCCCGCCGCGATGGGGGGCGATCAGGTGGGGCGGCGGCGCGAGGTCCGGGCCACCCGGGTCGCGGGCTCACGTCGGGTCCGCGGCTTGCGCGCCGACGTCGGGCGCGGTGCGGTCGGACCCTCGAGCTTGCCCAGGCGATCGCGCAGCGCGGCGTACTGGCCCTTGAGCTCGGTCAGCTCGTCGCGCAGCCGACCCAGCTCCTCGCCCTGGGCGGTGCGCTCGGCGAGATCGCGCACCACCTCGCGGCCGCGCCGGCGCAGGCGGCCGTCGCCGGCGTGGCCGATCATCCGGTCGAGCGCGGCGCTCGCGGCTGGATCGCCGAGCGTAGCCAGGCCCTCGATCGCGGCCGACTGGACCCGGAAGTCCGGGTCGTCGAGCAGCTCCTCGATCCGCTCGCGCACCCGTACCGCGTCGCGATCGCGCCGACCGCGCGCCAGGATCGCGAGCGCGCCGATCGCCGCCCGTCGGCCCTGGGTCGGTCGGCCCCACGCGGTGCCGGCGACCAGCAACTCGACCGCGCTGTCGTCGCGCGCCTCGGCCAGCCCGCGGTACGCGTGCTGGCGGATGACGTCGGTGTACGACGCGCGCTCGGCCGCACGCCGGAGCAGCGCGGGCGCCACGCCGACCCGGGTCTTGCCCAGCGCCAGGCAGGCCTCGGCCTCGACAAAGTAGCTGGCGTCGCCGTGCTCGACCACCACCGCCAGCGCCGCGCCAGCCAGGAGATCGCCCCGGAACCCACCGAGCGCCCGCGCGATCGCGCGCCGGGCCCGCGGCTGGATCTCGTCGGTCAGCGCCCGCACCAGCGCGGTCCGGGCGTCGTCGCCGCGGATGACGCCGAGCGCCTCGGCCGCCGCGCCGCGCACCGCCCAGAAGCGGTCGTGGACCAGGGCCTTCGCCAGCGCGTGCTGGGCCACCACTCCGCCCTTCTTGGCCAGCGCCCGCGCCGCGTGGACGCGATCGATCGCGAGGGTCGCGCTGGCGAGCTGCCCGGTCCACAGCCCGAGCGACTTGTCGGTGTCGACCGCGGCCAGCAGCACCGCGCCGGGATCGAAGATCGCCTGGCTCGGCTCGCCGGCCAGCGGCACGTGGACGACGTGCAGCCGCTCGTCGAGCTTCAGGGGCACGTCGACGTCCCAATCGCCGACCCGGAAGCGCAGCGTCGTGGTCAGCCGGAACAGCGGCGTCCTGCCCTCGACCTTCTGGGTCTGCTCGACCCGGACGTCCATCCGCCCGGCGTCGGCGTCCCAGCTCATCGCGACCTTGAGCTCGGGGTGGCCGGCGCCGTCGACGATCCACTGGCTGAAGAAGCCGTCGAGCACCCGACCGGTCGCGTCCTCGACCGCGCGCGCCAGATCGCGGGTCTCGACCAAGCCGTGGCGGTGCTTGCCCAGGTAGTGCGCGAGCGTGGCCCCGAAGCCGTCGTCGCCGAGCTCGGCCCGCAGCATGTGCAGGACCCGCCCGCCCTTCTCGTACAGGTGGTGATCGAAGATGTCGATCGGCTCCTCGTAGAGCTTGGTCGCCACCGTCCGCCGGTAGCGGTTGCCGTCCTCGCCGAAGTACGCCGCGGCCCAGTCGTCGAGCTCGAGGTCGGCGGCGTCGCGGCCCTCGTGGTGCTCGCGCCACAGGTACTCGGCGTAGGTGGCGAAGCCCTCGTTGAGCCAGCCCTCGCCCCAGTCGCGGCAGGTCACCAGATCGCCGAACCACTGGTGGGCCAGCTCGTGCGCGATCAGCGCGTCGACGTCTGTGTCGAGCGCGGCCCGGGCGTCGAGCAGCACGGTGTCGGTCAGCGTGGTCGCCGAGGTGTTCTCCATGCCGCCGAAGATGAAGTCGGCGACGAACACCTGGGCGTAGCGCGGGTACGGGTACGCGACCCCGAACAGGCGCGAGAACAGCGCGAGCATCTGCGGGGTCCGGGCCAGGGTCCGCCGGGCGCTGTCCTCGCGACCGCGCACCGCGTGGTAGGTCACCGGCACGTCGCCCCAGCGATCCTCGACGGTGGCCAGCTCGCCGGCGACCAGGGTCACCAGGTAGCACGAGTGCGGGATCGCCAGCCGCCAGTGCACGGTGCGGCGGTCGCCGACGACCTGATCGCCCGTGCGCTCGCCGTTGGACAGCACGTCCCAGCCGGCCGGCACGGTGGCGATGACCTCGCTGGTCGCCTTCTGGTGCGGGCTGTCGACGCACGGGAACCAGTGGCGCGAGTCCTGATCCTGGCCCTGGGTCCAGGCCATCGCCGGCTTGTCGGGATAGCCGGCGTCGGGCGCGGTGAAGTACAGCCCGCGGCGGGGCCGGGCGGCGTAGTCGATCGCGAGGGTCAGGACGTCGCCCTTGGCCCGGGCCCGGCCCAGCTCGATCCGCAGGCGCTGGCCGTCGTGGGCGAAGCCGCGGCCGGCGACCGCGGCGCCGTCGACCCGCACCGCCGCGATCTCGAGATCGACGGCGTCGAGCTCGACCCGGCGCAGGCCCGCGGTGATCACGGTCGCCGTGATCGTGGTGGTCCCGGTCAGCCGGCGCTCGTCGGGGAACAGCTCGACCGCGAGCCGGTAGTGGCCGAGGTCGAGGGCCCGATCGGGCGCGTAGCGGGCGCGGGTGCCGGGCAGCGCGAACTCGCGGGGCATGCGTCGACCGTCGCACGAGGTCCGGCGACCGACAACACGGGAGAACGCGCTCAGCGCGGGCGCGGCCGCCGGAACGGGCCCAGCGCCTGCTGCCAGAAGCCCTGGGCCGGCAGCTCGTCGCCGTCGATGCCCATCGCGGCGGGCCCGACCGGATCCGGCGGCCGCGCCTGACGACGCTGGACCGCTGCACGTGCATCAGCGGCATGATGACCCAGGAACCACGTGCGAGTGTGCGGGTCCGGGCGCAGCAGCAGGCAGACCCCGAGCTTCCCTCGCGACCCCGAACACCCAGCGTCGTTGTTGATCGCTCGCCAAGGCTCGCTGGGCGCCATGATGACCCAGGAACCAGGAGTGGTGATACCGTCCGGCCGATGCCCGTCGACGATCTGCGGAGCGGCACGTGGGTCACGTACATCGGCGGCCGCGCCGCCGGGCTGCGCCTGCGCCGCTGCCGGATCGAGGTCGTGACCGGCGCCGACGCCGGCCTGGTCCGCGATCTCGAGGCCCCGGTCATCCGCATCGGCGCCCGCACCGGCAACGATGTCCAGCTCTCGGACGCCAAGGTGTCCGGGCTGCACTGCGAGATCCGCCTCGACGATCGCGGCTATCGGCTGCGCGACCTCGACTCGACCAACGGCACGTTCGTCAGCGGCCTGCGCATCAACGACGTCTACGTCCAGCCCGGCACGCTCATCACGATCGGTTCAACCCGGGTGCGGTTCGAGCCGCTCGGCGAGTCGATCGAGCTCGAGCTGTCGATGCGCGATCGCCTGGGCGGCATGATCGGCCGCTCGGTGAAGATGCGCGAGCTGTTCGCCCGGCTCGAGAAGCTGGCGGCGGCCGACACCACCGTGCTCATCACCGGCGAGACCGGGGTCGGCAAGGAGCTGGTCGCCGAGTGTCTGCACGAGCAGTCGCCGCGGGCCAAGGGTCCGTTCGTGGTCCTCGACTGCGGCTCGATCCCGGCCGCGCTGATCGAGAGCGAGCTGTTCGGCCACGAGCGCGGCGCGTTCACCGGCGCCACCGGTTCGTACGCCGGCGCGTTCGAGCGGGCCCACGGCGGCACCGTGTTCCTCGACGAGATCGGCGAGCTGCCGCTGGCAATGCAGCCCAAGCTCTTGCGGGTGCTCGAGACCCGCGAGGTCCGGCGGGTCGGCGGTCAGCGCACGTTCAACGTCGACCTGCGGGTGGTCGCCGCCACCAACCGCGACCTCGGGGTCGAGGTCAACCGCGGCCGCTTCCGCGAGGACCTGTTCTACCGGCTGGCGGTGGCGCGGGTCCAGGTCCCGCCGCTGCGCGACCGCAAGGAGGACATCCCGCTCCTGATCGAGAACATCCTGGCCACGACCCCGGGTGGCGAAGGCGCCTACATCGCGCCCGAGACCATCGACCTGATGATGAAGCACGACTGGCCGGGCAACGTGCGCGAGCTGCGCAACGTGATCGAGCGCGCGGTGCTGCTGGCCGAGCAGCCCGAGAGCGAGGCCGCGCTCCGTCGGGCCCCGCCGCCGTCGCCGTCGCGGATCGAGATGACGCCGTCGACCACCGCGTCGTCGCCCGACGCCAGCATGACCGTGCCGGTCGACATCGCGACCCCGTTCAAGATCGCCAAGCAGAGCGTGGTCAGCGAGTTCGAGCGCCGCTACATCTCGAACTTGCTCGCCTATCACGACGGCAACATCTCCGCGGCGGCGCGTTCGGCCGGCATCGACCGGATGTCGATCCACAAGATGCTGCACCGCCTCGGGCTGGCCAACCCCGGCCGCGACGGCGACGCCCCGCCGTCGGTCATCTATCACGACGACGGCGAGGACTGACCCAGCCCGGGGGCGGGCCGGGATCCGGATCTCGGCGCCGGTTCCCGCTATTCACTGATTTCGTTCGCAGATCGCGGGGCAGGTACGGGCGTTCACAAGGGGATGCAGCCCTCGAATCGCACCCGTCCCCGCGGCCTGCGCATCGGCGTCGTGCTCGGCGAGACCCTGATCGCCGAGCAGGTGCTCGAGGCCGGCCCGTTCTCCATCGGTCGCAAGCCGTCGTGCTCCGTGCCCCTGCCCCTGCCCGGCCTGCCCGCGCGCTGGGAGCTGCTGACCGTCGACAGCCGCGGCGCCCACCTCCGGCTCGGACCGGCGATGGACGTCCGGCTCGCGACCGGGTCGACCATCCAGACTCGCGCCGACCTCGAGGGCGCCGCCGGCGATGACCGCACGCACGAGGTCGTCATCCCGGCCGGCGCGCGCGGCAAGGTCGTGATCGGCGAGCTCAAGGTGATGTTCCACGAGATCGAGCTGGCGCCGCGGGCCCCGCGCCCGAGCCTGCCGCGCGAGCTGCGCTCGACCCTGGCCGATCGCGTCGACCGCCGGCTGGTGGCCTTCGCGGCGGCGTCCTTGGCCCTGCACGTCGGCGTGATGACCGCGGCCCGGCTCAACGACCCGCCCGCCGACCTGACCCAGGCCGAGCAGGTGATGGCCGACTACGAGACCGAGACGGTGATCGACGCCGCCCAGCTGCCCGACCTGCCGGCGCCGGTGACCAAGCCGCCGACCCCGGCGCCCGGCACCAGCGCGATCGAGCACCCGCGCCCGGCCCCCGAGCCGACGCCCGCGCACCCGACGCCGACCGCACGCCCGCCGCGGACCACGCCGACCACGCCGGTCGCGATCGACGCCGCCGCCGCCGCCGCACGCTCGGCCGACGCCCTGTTCAGCGACGACCCCAGCGCCAACCCGCTGACCGGCGACGCCAGCCGCCGTCGGCCCAGCGGCGACCTCGCTCAGCAGCTCGCCGAGCTCGGCGACCAGCACGCGACCGCCAGCCTCGAGCCCGGCAGCGACCGCGAGCTGCCGCAGCCGACCGGCCCGCGGATCGGCACCACCGACGAGCCGGCCCCGAACCTGCCGGGCCAGGTCCACATCACGCCGCCCGAGCCCGAGCCCGACCACGTCCGGGTCACGCTGACCCCGCTGCCGAAGCCGCCCCCGGGTGAGCCGCCGGTCGACGGCATCGTCGGCAAGATCAAGTCGACGTACATGCCCGGCCTGGTCCGCTGCTACAAGAAGGCGATGGCCGACGGCGGCGCGCTGTCGGGCAAGGTCGTGCTCGCGTTCAACGTCGGCGAGCGCGGTGGCGTGACCGGCGCGGCCGCCACCGGCGTCGACGACAAGCTCGAGCAGTGCGTCGAGGGCCTGATGGCCGGCTGGCGCTTCACCCCGGTGGTCGACGGCGACGGCGACGCGACCGACGTCGACGTCAAGGTGACCCTGCAGCTCCGCCCGGACTGACCCGCGTGGTTACCCGACCAGCTGCCAGGTCAGCTTGGCGACCAGGGCGAGCGCGACCGCGACGGCGACGACGCGGACCAGGCCGCCGCCGCGTTGCAGCACCACGTGGGCACCCGCGAAGCCGCCGACGAACTGACCGGCGGCCATCGGCAGCGACACCGACCACGCGACCAGGCCGTGGCTGCCGAACCAGGCGACCGCGGCGAGGTTGGAGGCGAAGTTGACGACCTTGGCGTTGGCGCTGGCCGCGGCCGGCGCTTCGGCGAGGAGCCACATGAACGCGACGATGAGCAGGGTGCCGGTGCCGGGCCCGAAGAAGCCGTCGTAGGCGCCGATCACCAGCGCGCACAGGACCGCCGCAAGCAGCGGACGGCGGACCGGCCGCGCGCCCTGCGGCCGCGGCATCAGCACCAGCACGGCGGCCATCACCAGCAGCACGACGATCAGCGGCTTGAGCGCGGCGGTGTCGAGCTGCGAGACCAGCGCGGCGCCGGTGAACGAGCCGGCGAACCCGGCGGCGAAGCTGCTCAGGCTGCGCCGGCGCTCGAGGGCGCCCGCGCGCCAGAAGCGCAGCGTGGCGGCGCCGGAGCCGAACACCGACTGACCCTTGTTGGTGCCGAGCGCGAGGTGCGACGGCAGGCCCGCGGTGAGCAGCGCCGGCAACGTGATCAGCCCGCCGCCGCCGGCGATGGCGTCGACGAAGCCGGCGCAGGTCGCCACCGCGACCAGCGCGATCGTCGTCCACAGGCCGAGATGCACCTCCGCATCCTACACGGCTCGATCGACGTGGTCGTCGAGGTGGTCGTTGACGGCGACGGCGACGTGGTCGGCGCACCCCCGCCGCTGCTACATTGCCCACCGATGATCGACGATCCCGCCGAGCTCGGGCCGGTGCCGCCCGCGATCGCCGCCGCCTACGCCGCCGACCGCTTCCACGACGACGGCCACCGGCTCATCGACGTCCTCACCGCGCACCTGCGCCTCGCCACCGGTCGCGACGACGCGCCGGTCATCCCGTGGCGCTCGCCCGCCGACGCCCGCGCCGCGTGGCCGGCCGACTTTCCGGACGCGCCCGCCGACGAGCTCATCGCCCTGCTCGAGCGCACGATCGCCGGCTCGATCCGCCTGCATCACCCGCGCTACCTCGGCCACCAGGTGCCGCCGCCGTTGCCGGGCGCGGCGCTGGTCGACGCCCTGGCCGCGCTGCTCAACAACGGCATGGCGGTCTACGAGATGGGCGGTGCGTCGACGCCGATGGAGCTCGCGGTGGTCGGCTGGATGGCGCGCACCCTCGGGCTACCGGCCGGCGCCGGCGGCGTGCTGACCTCGGGCGGCTCGGCCGGCAACCTGACCGCGCTGCTGGCGGCGCGCCAGGCCCGGGCCGGCTTCGACATCTGGACCGAGGGCGCGCATGCCGGGCCGCCGCTGGCGGTGCTGGTCGCGGCGACCGCGCACTACTCGCTCGGCCGCGCGGTGCGGGCGCTGGGCTGGGGCGACGGCGGCGTCATCCCGGTCGCGGTCGACGAGCGTCAACGGCTGCGACCCGACGATCTGCCGCGCGCGCTGGCCGCCGCCGACGCTGCGGGCCGGCGGGTGATCGCGATCGTCGCCTCGGCCGGTTCGACCGCCACCGGCGCGTTCGATCCGCTGCCGGCGATCGCCGACGTCGCGGACGCCCACGGCCTGTGGCTGCATGTCGACGGCGCGCACGGTGCCAGCGCCGCGCTGTCGCCGCGTCACCGCCACCTGGTCGCCGGTATCGAGCGCGCCGACTCGGTGGTGTGGGACGCGCACAAGCTGATGGCGATGCCCGCGCTGTGTACGGCCGTGCTCTATCGCGACGACGCCAGCAGCTACCAGGCGTTCGCCCAGGACGCGTCGTACCTGTTCCAGGCCGACGACGGCGGCGAGCGGCCGTGGTGGGACCTGGGCCTGCGCACCCTCGAGTGCACCAAGCGCATGATGAGCACGATCCTGTACGCCAGCCTGCGCGTGTACGGCGTCGACCTCTTCCGCGACTATGTCGATCGCACGTTCGCGCTCGGCCTTGCCCTGGCGGCGCGGGTCGCCGCCGCGCCCGACTTCGAGCTGGCTCAGCCGCCCGACGCCAACATCGTGTGCTTTCGCTACCGGCCCGACCCGGCGCTGGCCGGCGCCGCCCTCGACGCGCTGCAGGCCCGGATCCGCCAGCGCTGCCTGGAGCAGGGCCACACCTACTTCCTGCAGACCCGGCTGGGCGGCGCGCTGTGGCTGCGCAGCGCGCTGATGAACCCGCTGACCGAGGGCCGCGATCTCGACGAGCTGCTGGCGACGATCCGCGCCGCCGCCTGAACCGACCGCGGTTCCGTGCAATGAACCGCCCGGCCCGGTCGTTCGTTGCAGCATCATGGCCGAGCCACGCCCTGCGTCCGACCGCGCTCACACCCTGGCCGTGGCGACCGCGGTGGCCCTGCCCTTCCTCGTCGGCGCCATGGCCTGGCGGCTGGGGTCGGGGTCGCGCACGTGGCTGACCGGGTTCGACGCCGGGGTCTCGATCGCAATCACCGTCCTGACCCTGGCCACGGTGGTCGCGGTCCACGGTGATCGAACCTGGCTGCGGGCCGGCATCCCGGCGGTGCTGCTGGCGGCGCTGGTGCCGTTCATCGTCGCCTGTCGGCTCGGCGCCAATCCGCTGCGGATCGCGGCGTTCCCGTCGCTCCCTCACGCCGTCGCGCTCGCGCTGATCACGACGCTCGCGGTGGTCGGCCTGGTGACCCGCCGGCTGTGGGGCCGCTGGCTCGGGCTGGCCCTGGGCGCGTCCGCGATCGGCTCGGGCGCGCTCAACGCCCTCGCCTTCTGGTCGGTCACCCGCCGGTTCGACGGGATCCATCCCGACTGGTCGAAGACGATGTTCGAGACCGAGTGGGCGCACCTGGTCGGGCTGGTGGTCGGCGTGATCATCGTCGTCAACCTCGCCACCGCGCGCCGGGGCTTCGACGGCGGCCGCGCGCACCCGGCCTGGACCAGCGACGAGCCGGCCATCCGCACCGTGCGGCTGCTGATGATCGCGTCACTGATGGCCATCCCGATGTTGCTGGTCTACGCGTGGACCCAGCCGGTGGTGCCCGCGACCCGCCTGACCGCGCTGGTGCTGGCCGGCGTCCTCGGGCTGGGCGCGATCGCGGCGGTGCGCGGCCGGCTGCTCGGCGTGCTGACCCTCACCGTCGGCGGATTCGGCCTGATCGCGCAGACCGCCGTCACCTACCTCGGCGCGCACAGCGCCGTGGATCAACGCATCGCCACCTACTACGCGGTGTTCTGGCTGCCGGCCGGCCTGCTCGCGATCGCGGGCGGCCTCCGCATCATCGGGCCGACGCTGCGGATCCTGCGGAGCCGCTGACGGTCGCGCGCGATCGCGCCGCCGGCTGGACCCAGGCGTGGGCGCCGTCGGCGCGGGTGACCCGGGCCCGGACGTAGCTCGGCGCCAGCGGCAGCGGATAGGTCGCGTGCCGCGCGTTCGAGGTCGCGACCACCGCGCCATCGACGACGAACTCGATCGTGAGCGGGCCCGGCTCGTCGGCGGCGGCCTCGACCACCAGCTCGTCGCCGACCGGCCCGGCCCAGGTCAGCGCGACCCCGGTCGAGGCGTAGAACTTGCCGGCCGCGAGCGCGGCGACGATCGCGTCGGCGTCGCGCGTCGCGTCGACCTCGACCCAGCCGCCACCCGCCGGATACTTCGCGCCGACCGCGCCGTAGCTGTGGGCGTCGTCGGACGCGACCGCCCACAGCCGGGCGCCCGACCGCAGCGCGTCGTCCCACAGCACCTCGGGCGACGGGTGATCGGCGTCGCCGTGGTTCCAGGCGTCGAACGCAACGTTGGCGATCTCGACCAGCACCGCGCCCTCGCCGGCGAGCGCGGTCAGGAGCTCAGGGGTCATACCCCAGCTCCACTGCGGGTGGTTGATCTGGGCCAGCCCGCCGACGCCGGCGATGTACCGTAACGCCGCGCGGTACGAGCTCAGGCGATCGCGGTGCGCGCGATCGGCCCACTCGATGCGCCCCTCGGCGCGCCCGGTCACGCCGAGGCCGTTGACGTGGATGCGGCACTTGCCGGCCGGCGGCGGCGACGGCTCGGTGCAGGCGCCGGGGTTGTAGGTCAACTCGAGGCCGGTCACCACCACCGGGCCATCGGCCGGGGCCGCCGACGTCCGCCCGCCGGACGCCGCGAACGCCGGATCGACGATCGTGATCCGGTTGTGATCGGTGAGGACGATGAAGTCGTAGCCGTGGGCGCGGTACCAGGCCATGACCGCGTCGGGATGGACGACGGAGTCGCCCGACGGCGCGGCGTGGACGTGGGTCGAGCCGCGCAGCCAGGTCGGCGGCGTGGGCGGTGGCGCCGCGTCGACGCCGGCGTCGATCGGCGCGACGGCGACCGCGAGTGAGGCGTCGATCGGGGCCGGCTCGTCGTGCGCATTGCGACCGGGCGACACCAGGCGCGGCCGCCGGCAGGCCATGGCGACGCCGGCCCCGACCACCACCGCCAGCGCGCCGGTCAGCGTGCGGGCCGCGGCGACCCGGGCCGCGATCACGGCACGTCCTCGAGCAGCGCGGCGGCGCCCGGCGCCAGGTTGGTCACCACGCCCATGGGCCGCTTGTGCCAGCGCTCGCGGGTCGCAAGGAACAGGCCGAGCGCGTCGATCATCGCCCGCCGCGCGATCGGGTGGGCCGCAGCGACGTCGACGCGCTCGTCGGGATCGGCGATCAGGTCGACCAGGCGCGGGGCACCGCGCATCCCGGCCTTGAGCTTCCACCGGCCGATCCGCATGGTGTGGGCGTACTCGAACTGGGTCGCGTACGACGGCCGGGGCCAGCCGGCGCCCACGCCCGCGGCCAGCGCGGCCAGCGACTCGCCCTGCAGCCCGGCCGGCACAGGGGCGTCGAGCGCGTCGAGGATCGTCGGCAAGACGTCGACCCCCTCGGCGCCGACGTCGACGACGCCCGCGGCGATCCGCGGCGGGTAGTGGATGAGCAACGGCACCCGCAACAGGCTCTCGCGCTGCGACCCGCCGTGGCCGCAGCGGCCGTCCTCGAACAGCTCCTCGCCGTGATCGGCGGTGAGGATGATCATGGTCTGATCGTAGATGCCCATCCGCTTGAGCGCGGCGACCAGATCGCCGAGCCGAGCATCGTGATAGCTGATGGCCGAGTCGTAGATCGCGCGCAGCCGATCGATCTCGCGCTGCGCCGGGATCTTCGAGCAACCCATCTTGCCCTGGACGATGCCGAGCTCGCGGGCGGTGCCGAAGTACTGGAACGGCCCGTGGTAGCCGGGCGAGTAGCGATCGATCCACGGCTGGCGCGCGATCCACGGCCCGTGGGTGTCGATGGTGCCCATGAACAGGAATGTCGGGGAGGGTTGGAGCGCCTCCAGCCGGCGCAGCGCGTGGGCCAGGATCTCGGCGCCGTACAGGACGCCGTTGATGATGCCCTTCTCGCGCATCATGTTGCGGTACTCGGCGAAGCCGCGGCCGTAGCCGCCCTCGCCGAGCACGAAGCCGTTGCCGGTGACCGCAATCGGGGTGAGGCCGCCGGCGGCGACCAGCTCGCCCAGCACCGGCAGGCGGCTCGGCAGGCGCCAGCTCCCGCCGACGCCGACCGGGCGGACGTCGTGGACCGCCGGATACGAGCTGGTCCACAGCGTCGCGTGCGAGACCTGCGACTCGTTGCCGCCGACGTAGTACTGGCGGAACACCGCGCCGGTGGTCGCGAGCGCCTCGAAGTTCGGGACCTCGGCCCGGGCCCCGGGCTGGAACGGCCGGACCCGATCGGCGCGCAGCGCGTCGAACACCCACAGCACGACGTAGCGCGGCGGCGGACCGTGGGGCGCGGCGGCCGGCGCGGCGCCGGGGATCGTGAGCACCGGGTCGGCGAGCTCGGCCCGGGCGCAGCCGCGCGCCACCAGCTCGAGCCGGACCGCGCGGTCGCCGGCCGGCGCCAGCTCGACCCGGTCGCGATCGCCGCCGAGCACGCCGTGCACGGTGGCGCCGTCGTCGGCGATCGCGGTGACGTCGATCGTGCAGGCCGGATCGGCGACCCGCGCGACCAGCGCCGCTGCCGGTGGGAGCTGGAGGTACCAGGCCAGGCCGGCGTCGCGGTCGAGCGCGAGCGTCCGGGTTCCGGACGACCAGGTCGCGCGCGCGGTCGGCTCGTCGTCGGCGAGCGCGGCCAGCGGGTCGGCGGTGACCCGGAGCTGCTCGAGCGCGACCGGGCCTTCGAGCCCGATCAAGTTGTCGCCGACGCGCCAGGCGCCCGGCGCGGTCGTCACCGGATACCAGTGCCGGCCGGGGACGATCGCGATCGCGCTCGGCCGCCCGCCGCCGACCCGGACCCGGACCTCGCCGGCCTCGGTGGCCACCACCCGCATCGCCAGGCCGGACGCGGCCGCCGCCTGGGCCGCGGTCAACGGCACCTCGAGCGCGCCGCCCTTCCTGGCGACCGCGACTCGCCGGCCCGCCGCCACCCGGCCGCGTTGCCAGCGCGGGGTCGGGCGATCGAGGTGGGTGTAGCGGGCGAAGCCGATCGAGCCGGCGTCGATCAGGAGGTCGCCGCCGACCACGCGGTGCGCCGTCAGGAAGTTGTCGCCGAGCGCGAAGCCCGGGTGCTCGAGCCGGGGCGACGCCGCGCGCGCACGATCGCCCGTGGTGGCGGGCCCGACCGCCGCGTGGGTCGCGCGATCGCCGAGCGGCGCCTCGTCCTCGACCTCGTCCTCGACTCCCTCGGGCTGGGCCTCGCGCGTCCCGCCGCAGCCCGCGGCCGCGGTCCCGACCGCGAACGCCACGCCGGTCAGCGTTCGGCACCGGCGCGCCACCGCGACCCGCGTCGTCCGCAGCGGCGGCGCGAGGCCTCGAGGCATGGCGCAGGCTACCACGAGCCCGGCGCCGGCTCGCGGCGCTCGCCGCGGAGGACACGGCAGGGCGCGAGGCGGATGGGATCCGGGCGGCCATCGTGGCATCGTCTGGGTCATGCGCATCGCGCCGACCCGGCTCGCGCTCGCGACGACGATGGCGCTCGCGATCGCCGGCTGTTACCGGCCCGAGCTCGCCCGCTGCAAGGTCACGTGCACCGACTTCTGCCCCGGGGCCCAGGCCTGCCTGGCCGACGGCTACTGCCACGCCGACGACGACCCGCAGCTGTGCGCCGCCACCGGCAGCGACGCCATGCCGCCGTCGCTGGCGATCCAAGCGCTGAGCGCCGGGTTCCTTCACGCCTGCGCGATCGACGCCGCCACGCACCTTCAGTGCTGGGGCGACAATCGTGCGCTCCAGATCGGGGTCGGCTCGGCGGTCCGGCGCGAGCAGCACCCGACCCAGATCAACGGGCCGGGTGGCGGGACCGGGTGGACGGCGGTCGCCGCCGGTGACGGTCACACCTGCGCCATCCAGGCCGGCAACTTGGTCTGCTGGGGCGACGACACCATGGGCCAGAGCGGCGGGCTCGATCGCACCGTCGTCGAGACCCCGACGATCGCCGACGGGTCAGGCACCGGCTGGATCGCGGTGGCGGCCGGCAGCCGCTACACCTGCGGCATCCGGGTCAGCGGCCCGGTCCACGACCTCCTGTGCTGGGGCGTCGACAACGACAGCCAGCTCGGCGACGGCGACGGCGACTCGACCGGCCCGACCGAGCGGCTGGCCAACCTCACCGACGAGGGCCCGTTCACCGACTGGGCCGAGGTCAGCGCCGGCTTCAATCACGTGTGCGCCCGCCGGGCCAGCGGTCAGCTCTACTGCTGGGGCAGCGGCGACGGCGGCATGCTCGGCGACGGCGCGACCGGCGAGCAGCGGCGCCCGACCCGGGTCCATGAGTCGATGGACGACCACGAGCAGCTGTTCCGCATGGTGTCGGCCGGCGGCCGCACGACCTGCGCGGTCAGCGCGGCGGGCAAGCTCTACTGCTGGGGCAACGGTTACAACCTGCTCGGGATCGAGGGCCTTGGCGAGACCACGACGCCGCGGCTGGTCGGCACCGCCACCGACTGGTCATCGGTCTCGGTCGGCATCATCAGCGCCTGCGGCACCCGCTCGACCGGCGTCTACTGCTGGGGCAGCGGCGAGTCGGGCAACCTCGGCGACGGTCACTGGGAGGCGCGCGCCACGCCGCGCCACGTCACCGGGCTGACCGAGCCGGCGCTGGTCGCGGTGGGCGCCCACTACGCCTGCGCCGCGCCCGCCAGCGGCGGCATGCAGTGCTGGGGCGACAACGCCAACGGCGAGCTCGGCAACGGCAACACCTCGACGCAGTACGTGCCGACCTTGCTCCGGCCCAGCGACGGCCACTGGACCGCGATCGCGGCCGGCGCCTACCACACCTGCGGGATCCACGACGGCGAGATCCTGTGCTGGGGCTGGGACGACAGCGGCGAGCTCGACGGCGTGGTCGGCGAGGGCGTGACGGTGCCGACCCGGGTCGTGATCAACGCCGGCGCCGGCGAGACCGCGCGCGAGATCGCGGTCGGCGTCCGCAGCTCGTGTGCGCGGTTCGCGGGCGCCGGTGACGGTCAGCTGTGGTGCTGGGGCTTCAACTCCGATGGTCAGGTCGGCACCGGCGCGCTGGGCGAACACCGGCCGCCGACGGCGATCGGCGTGCCAGGCCCCTGGTCGCGGATCGCCGTCTCGGGCCGCAGCGCGTCGGCGCTGATCGGCGGCAGCCGGCAGGTGTGGGGCGATGCGAGCGGCTACGGGCTCGGCAACGGCCAGGGCGCCGGTCAGGTCCTCGAACCCACCGCCACCGCCGACGGCATCGCCTGGAAGTCGGTGAGCATGGGCTACCAGTTCGGCTGCGGGCTGACCGAGACCACCCACGTGTTGCAGTGCTGGGGCAGCGACGACTACGGCGAGCAGGGCAACGGCGCGATGCCGATGAGGACGATGGCGCCGCACGAGCTGCTGCCGCAGGTCGCGTTCGGGTCGGTGGGCGCCGCCTGGGATGGTGATCACGCGTGCGCGACCACGACCGCCGGCGCACTCTACTGCTGGGGCCGCAACGACTACCTCCAGGCCGGCACCACCGCCGGCGGCGGT
>JAYVSF010000425.1:0-9102 GCA_043775605.1 Myxococcales bacterium | reverse complement strand
GTGCGAGAAGCCCGAGATGGTGGTCACGTTCACCCGCGACCGCGTATTCCGCATCGCGCTCCGCACCGCGTGCGAGGGCAACCGCGAGAAGGGCACCTACAAGGGCACCTGGGTCGAGACCCGCGCCTCCATCGAGCTGCGCCTGCCCAAGCCGGGCGGCGGCTTCGACGTCGCGCCGTGCACCCTCGCCGCCGACGGCGACGAGGATCGCCTGACCTGCGAGCTCGACGAGGACCTCACCTTCGACGCCCGCCCCGTCCGCCGCTGAGAGCGCCGAGAGCGGGGACAGGATCCGGGGGCGTAACTGACCGCAGCGGCTCGGGAATTCAGTGCCGCCGCCGCACGAAGCGATGGCATGGTCCGCGCCCGGATCTGTGCCGGTTTGCACACCCGATCCCGTCGCGTGAACCTTCGGCGCCCTTCCGGACACTGATGAGGCGAGGAATCCGGGCGTATGCTTCATCTCGTGGTGCGCAAGAGCGGTCGTGTGGACACGGGTCCAACCGCGGCCGATCTCGATGAGACCGAGCTGGTCCGTCGATGCAAGGAGGGCGAGCGCGCCGCGCAGGACGAGCTGTATCACCGCTTCCGGCGGGTGGTCGCCTCCAACCTCTACCGCGTCCTCGGCGACCGCGGCGAGCTCGACGACCTGGTGCAGGAGGTGTTCATCATCGCCTTCCGCGGCCTGGCCACGTTCCGCCACGAGGCGCGGCTCGGCACCTGGCTCTACCGGATCTGCGTCAACGTCGCGCTCGGTCGCATCCGTACCCGTGCCCGCCGGCCGGTGACCGCCAACGTGCTCGACCTCGAGCAGGCCGCGCATGGCGCGACCCTGTCCGAGCGGCCCGAGGCGCCCGACCGCGCGGTCGAGCGTCGCCAGGTCCACGAACGCATCTACCGCGCCCTCGAGCAGCTCGCGCCAAAGAAACGGATCGTCCTCTACCTGCACGAGCTCGAGGGCCGCGATCTGAAGGAGATCGCGTACCTCGTCGACTCCAACGCGGTGACGGTGCGGACCCGGCTGTTCTACGCCCGGCGCGAGCTGTATCGCATCCTCGCCAGCGACGGCGGCGCGGTCCCGGCCTTGCCGCCGGGCGAGCTGGCTGGCGACGCCGCCAGCGACCGCGACGATGGCGATGGAGGTGAGCGATGAGCCACGTCGCGCCCGATCGCCTCGCCGATCTCGCGGCCGGTCGCCTGCGGGCCGGGCGCGCGGCCCAGGTCCGCGTCCACCTCGACGACTGCGAGCGCTGCCGGCAGGCGTGGGACCGCATCCGCCAGGCCCGCGCAGCGTTCACGGAGATGGCCGGTGCGTCGTCGCCCGAGCTGCGCTGGGATCGGATCCGGGCCCAGGTCTACTGGACGCTGGGCCAGGACCGCAGCGATGCGCCGGGCGCTGCGCGGGAGCCCGCGCGTCACCCGCTGCGCTGGCTGGTGCTGGCCGGCGCCGGGCTGGCCGCGGCGGTGAGCGTGGCCTGGTTCGCGCCGTGGCGCAGCCGTACGGACGAGCCGGCGGTGGCGTCGGCGACCGCGTCCCCCGACGGGCGCACGGTGTGGGCCGCGGCGACGTCGCGCGCGCCGGCGATCGGCGAGCCGGGTCGGGCCGCGAGCCCGCGGGCGCTGGCCGCGCTGGTCACGCTGATCGAGGGTGATGTCTCCCGTGGCGGCGCGGTCGCGCTGGCCAGCCCCGACGAGCTCGGCGCGCGCCTGGTGGTGGCCGGCGATCAGCTGGCGACCGGTGACGGTCGGGTCGCGCTGCAGCTCGGGCCGTCGTCGACCGCGACCCTCGGGCCACGGTCGCGGATGACCGTGCAGCGGCTCGACGCCACGATGATCGCGTTTGCGGTCGACGGCCGGGTCGACATCGAGCTCGAGCACCGCGCGCCCGATCAGCGCTTCCTGGTGGTCAGCGGCGATCGCACCGTCGAGGTCCGCGGCACCGCGTTCCGGGTCGATCACGCGGGCGGTGTGCTGGCGGTGGCCTGCGAGCACGGTCGGGTCGCGGTGTCCGCGGGCGGCACCACCGTCGAGGTCGGCGCCGGTCAGGGCCTGATCGTGCCCGACGGCGAGCCGCTGGCGACCCACCCGGTCCGCGCCCTCGACGACGGCGAGCTGGCCGAGCTGGTCCGGGCCCGACCGACGCCGCTCGGCCTGTGGACCGACGCTGCGACGATGCTGGCCACCACCGCGCCGCTCGCGCTGGTCGCGCCCCGCGGCCGCGCGGTGCGGATCGACGGCGAGGTGATCGGCGCCGGTGCGATCTGGAAGCGGATGCCGGCCGGGCGCCACCTGATCGAGGCCGAGCGCGCCACCGGCACGTTCGGTCCGGGGCGGTGGATCGCGGTCGACGGTCAGCCGATCGCGCCGGTGATCCTCGCCGACGACGGCGGCGGCTCGCCGGCGACGACCGCGGCGCGCACGGCGCGCAAGTCCGAGCTGGTCCGCCGCCTCGACCAACACCGGCTGCAGGGCTGCGTGCGCGCGCTCCAGAAGCAGGGCACGCTCGCCGGCACCCATGTCGAGCTCGAGATCGGCGTCGACACCGGCGGCGCCATCGAGTTCCTCAACATCGCCGACACCGACCTGCCCGATCGGGTCGCCGGCTGCGTGCGCGACGTCGTCGCCGACGCGCGGCTCGGCGCCGGCGCTCGCGCCACCTGGCGCCACCGCATCTCGTTCTGATAACGGGCTCGGTCACCGGCGCAGGTGCTCAAGGCCGGTGACCACCATCGCCATCGCGTGGCGATCGGCCGCGGCCATGATGTCCTGATCGCGCGGGCTGCCGGCCGGCTGGTACAGCGCGACGATGCCCGCCTCGGCGAGCGCGTCGAGGTCGGCGGGATCGTCGATGCGGGCCGAGGTCGCCGCGACACAGCATGTGAGGATGTCACCGACGCGGGTGCGGGCCACGACCAGCGCGGTTCGCAGGTCGGGCTGGTCGCCCACGATCACAGCGGTGCTGCCCCGAGCGGTCATGACCAGCGCGTGGCCGCGGACGTGGCGCGCGACCCGCGCCGCCAGCTCGAGATCGCGCTGCTCGTCAGCGGTCGGGGGGCGCGCGCTGATCGTCGACGCCCGCCCGATCGGCGCGACGTCGACCTCCTGGACCAGCAAGCCGCCGCCGATCGAGCGCCACGCCAGCAACGCGAGCCCGAGCGACGCTGCGGGCTGGTCGTGCCAGCCACCCGGCGCCACCAGCAAACACGGGCCGTCGTCGGGCCAGCGGGCCAGCTCGTCGGCGGGCACCGCCGGCACGACGACCGCCGTGAGGCCGCTGCGCTTGATGAGGCCGGCCACCTCGGGCGTGAGCGGTTGGTCCAACGCGAGCGACCCGCCGCCGAAGTCGTGGGGGTAGTCGGCGAACGTGAGCCCGCGGCGGAGCGCCGAGTACGGATCGCAGGACTCGCTCGCGGCGACCGGCTGGTCGTCGCGAACGATCACCGCCGCCGGGCCGTCCAGGTCGCGCACCAGCGCCAGCGCGCGATCGAGGTCGCGCACGGTCGACGCCAGCAGGGCGCGGCCGCCGACTCGCCGGGCCCCGAGCACCGTCACGCGATCGTCGTCGACGATCCCGAGCGGGGCCGGTGGATCGAGGTACAGCGCGCTGCGGTCGCGATCGTCGAGCTCGAGCGCGATCCGGCGCCACGGCCCGGTCACCAGCGCGCCGAGCCGCGGCCGCACCACCACCGCGTCGGGCGTGTGGGCCTGGTGGTCGGCGAGGTCGGCCAGGTAGCTCGCGACCGCGGCGTCGTGGGCGGCGGTCGCCACGAACGCCTTGCTGGCCAGCCGCAGCCGGGTGACCGCGGTCAGCGCGCGGTCGTGGGCGTCGAGCTCGTCGAGGACCGCTGGGTAGTCGTCGGGGTCGACGATCACCGCGACCCGCGTCCAGTTCTTCGCCGCGGCCTGGAGCAAGGTCACGCCGCCGTCATCGACCTCGGCCATGGCCATGGCCAGCGTGCCGTCGGGCCGCTCGGCCGGGATCGCGAACCGCCGCGGGTTGCCGATCACGAGGTCGAACGGGTCGACGCCGATCGCGGCCAGCTCGACCAGCTCGTGATCGCCGCCGAGCACGGTCGTCATCAGGCCCTGGTTGCCGAGCGCGATCCAGACGCTGTGGGTCGACACCAGGGTCACGCCCCGGGCGTCGAGCGCGCAGGCCAGATCGTACAGCCCGCGGTGATCGCCGACCGACAGGAGCGCCCGGCGGATCGGGACCAGCCCCGGCTCAGGCGCCGCCCCGGCGGTCACAGGCCGGTCGGGACCGAGCGCGCGAACCCGGCGTCGAGCCAACCGTACGAGGCGGTCAACGACACACCGAGGAACAACTCGCCGGCGTCGATGCGAGCGTCGCCACCGAGCCGGATCCGCGACGCGCGGTTGAGGGTCGCGCTCCAGCCGACGGTCGCGGCCAGGGCGACCCCGAGGTCGGTGGCGCGGGGGTCGCCGTCGGACGCCGGCAGGTCGTCGTCCGACACGGTCAGCTCGGCGCCGACGTCGAGCCCGCCCAGCAGCTCGCCGTGATCGCCGTGGACGAACCGTCGCCAGCCGCCGCCGAGCGCCAGCCGCCATGGTGCCGGGACCCCGTCGGGGGGGACCAGGCGGTAGCGGGCGTCGAGGTGGGCCTGGGCGTCGCTGACCAGCCCGAGGTTGCGCGCGAACCGGGCCCGCACGAACACCATCTCGATCCGACCCTCGGGCACGCCCGGCTCGTCCTCGCGCAACTGGTAGCCCTCGCCGAACATGAGCTGGGCGTCGAGCCCGTCGGCGCGATCGTCGAAGCTGGGATCGCGCAGCACCTCGAGCAGCTCGTAGGTGGTCCTTGCCAGCGGCTCGCCCAGCAGCACGCCGGCCTCGCGCAGGATCGTCACCGTGGCCGCGAGCTGGCGGTAGCCGGTGCGATCGCGGCGCAGCGCCCACCACGTTGCCTGCAGCTTGCGAGCGAGCTCGTCGTCGATCGGCCGGCCCAGCGACCGCGCGGCGCGCAGGCGCTGCTCGAGCTGGCGCAGCCGCAGCCGGGTGCCGACGTCGAGGATCCGGCCGTAGCCGCCGCCGAGCCCGAGCTGGAGGTCGGTGGCGTAGCGGACGTCGCGCAGCGGCGTGCCCATCGCCTTCTCGACGCCGAGGTACTGGACCTGGGTCGCGAAGCCGAGCGCGCCCAGGCCGTACAGCTTGGGTCCGGCGTAGAACCGGATCTCGCCGGTGGCGTCGCCGTCGAAGATCACGGCCCGCGAGCGGTCCTCGCCGTCGGGATCGACGGTCGCCGCGATCAGCCGGGCGCCGGCGTCGATGCCCCAGGCCATCTTCTCGCGCTCGAGCCGGCGCTTGTAACGACCAGCGCCGTCGAGGTCGAAGGCCAGGCGATCGCGGACGGTGTCGTACGACAGGCTGGCGACCCCGGCCGACAGCGTCACCGACTCGCTGGCGGCCAGAACGTCGTCGGCGAACACCGGCCCGTCGGTCGGCACGGAGTCGGGCGTCGTGCCGAGCAGCGCGTCGCCGAGGCCGGTCACCGGCTCGGTCGTCGTCGTCGGCGCGTCGTCGCCACCGGCGCCCGTGGGCAGGGTGGTGACGGTGGGTGGGATCGGCGGCGTGATCGGGGGCGTGACCACCGGCGTGACAGGGGGCGTGACCACCGGCGGCGTCACCGGCGGCGGCTTGACAGTCTTGGCGCCGAGCTTGGCCAGCGCCTTGCGCGCCAGGTCGCGGGCGCTGCGATCGCGCGACGCGTCGGCGGCGATCCGCTCGAGCGCCGGCACCGCGCTGGCCTCGCCGAGGTTGCCCAGGCCCTCGATCGCGACCTCGCCGATGATGTCGAAACTCTCGCCCTCGGCGAGCTGCAGGAACACCGCCAGCGCGCGCTTGTCCTTGGCCGCGGCCAGCTTGTGGGCGGCGTCGCGGCGCTGCTCCTTCCAACTCGCGCGGTCGAGGCCGGCCGGCTGCTTCTCGATCAGCGAGATCCAGCCCGAGACGTCGTCGGCCCGGGCCGGGCTGGCGATCACGATCAGCGCGACGCCCAGGGCGGCGCCGATCAGTGTCCTCGTGACCCGCATCAGGTGTCTCCGAACTGGAAGCAGTAGGGCTCGCCACGGCCGGGCTGGGCGACCAGCTCGTCGCAGGTCGAGCGGGCCACGCACTGCTCGACCACGGTCGCGCGCTCGGGGAACATGGCGCCGAGCTCGTCCATGCACAGGCCCCAGTCGAACGTCCGCTCGTCGAGGCCCTGGACCGGATAGCCGCACTCGACCAGGCGCCAGCAGGCGCCCTCGGCGGTGGCCTCCGAGTCGGGGCAGCCGGCGAGCGCCCCGCCATTGGCGCACGCCCCGCGCGCGCCGTCCTTGTTGTCAGTGCTGTCACACGCGGCGAGCCCGAGCAGGCTCACCAGCGAGGTCACGAGGATACTTCGCATCGCGGTGATACTACCTCAGAGACTGTGAATTTCAGATTCCCAGCCTCTGGTTGATCGGCTCGCCGACGAGGAACGTCGGCAGCGCCTGTACGGAAACGAGTTTGTTTCACAAACTCTCACAGGGTTGGCAGAAACCAACCATGTGTCATCGATCGATCGGCCCGGCACCAGGGTGCCGGCCCGATCTGTACGGAATCAGAGTCGAGGGTTGGCCGTCGCGTGCGGGCGATCGTTCCGAAGCCCTATTGTTGCCAACCCTCTCAGCTCCGGCGATGACCAGGAACCTGGACCGCATTGCCTGCACCGACGAGGCTCGCCAGGGTCAACGCTTGCGGGTCAGCGCCGACAGCGGCACGTCGGGGATGGCGCGGGCCACCAGCTCGGCGACGTCGAGCACGGCGACCCGCTCCTCCTGGTTCCGCTGCTTCATGCCGTCGGTGATCATGATGCTGCAGAACGGGCAGGCCACCGCCACGGTCGTGGCCTCGGTCGCCAGGATCTCGTCGGTGCGGTTGAGGTTCACCCGCTCGCCGTGCTCCTCCATGAACATCCGGCCGCCGCCGGCGCCGCAGCAGAAGCCGTGGCGTTTCGATCGGCCAAGCTCGATCAGCCCGCCGGTCGGCGCCAGCGCCGCCAGGACGTCGCGGGGCGCGTCGAACTCGCCGTTCCAGCGGCCGAGGTAGCAGCTGTCGTGGTAGGTCACCGCGTCGACGGTGCCGCCGTTGACCTTGAGCTTGCCGTCGGCGATCAGGTGGGCGAGCAGCTGGGTGTGGTGCACGACCTCGAGGTCGGCGCCGAACTGCGGGTAGTCGTTGCGCAGCGTGTGCAGGCAGTGCGGGCAGCTGGTGATGACCTTCTTGACCTTGGCGGTCTTGAGGGTCTCGACGTTCTGCTCGGCCAGCATCTGGAACAGCATCTCGTTGCCGGCGCGGCGGGCCGGATCGCCGGTGCAGCCCTCCTGGTGGCCGAGCACCGCGAAGTCGACGCCGGCGGCGTGCAGCACCTTCACCATCGCCCGGGTCTGCTTGATGATGCGGGCGTCGAACGCGCCGGCGCAGCCGACCCACAATAGATACTCGGGGTCGGGGTGGTCCTCGATCGTCGGCACGGCGAGGCCCTCGGCCCAGTCCATCCGCTTGTCGGCGGCGATGCCCCACGGGTTGGACTGCCGCTCGACGTTCTTGAACATGCGGGCCAGCTCGCCGGGGACCTTCTCCTGCTCGAGGATCAGGTTCTGGCGCATCTGGATGATCTTCATCGGGTGCTCGATGAAGACCGGGCACACCTCCTGGCACGCGCCGCAGGTGGTGCAGGCCCACAGCGTGTCCTCGGCGATGCGGCCGCCGGTCATCTTCGGCATCGCCGCCTGCCGGGCCTGCGCGGCGTCGAGCTCGGCCCGGGCCCGCACCAGCTCGGGGTGCTCGTGGCCGGGCTGGTCGAGACCGACCCGCGCCGCGTACTCGGTGAGATCAGCGACCTCGGCCGTGCGCGCGCTCAGGTCGTCGGCGGTCGCCACCCGGTCGAGCATCTCGTAGCGGATGTCGTGGATGAGCTGCATCGGCGACAGGTTCTTGCCGGTGGCGTAGGCCGGGCAGTAGGTCGAGCAACGCGCGCACTCGGTGCAGGCGTAGGTGTCGAGCAGGCTCTTCCACGAGAACTGCTGGTAGTCGCCGACGCCCCACTGCTTCTCGTCCTCGAGGTCGACCTTGGGCAGGTCGAGGGTACGGGTCGACAGGTTGCGGGTGAAGATGTTGGGCAGGGCGCCGAGCAGGTGGATGTGCTTGGAGTAGGGCAGGTAGTTGAGGAAGGTGAACAGGATGACGACGTGGAGCCAGTAGCCGAACTGGGCGCCGCGGTGGGCTGCGTCGGGCGACAGCGGCGCCAGCCAGCGCGCGACCGCGTGGGTGATCGGCATGCCGCCCAGGGCGGTGCCGCCGATCGCCATGGTGTGGGCCTGCTCGTAGGCGTGGAACAGGAAGTGGGTGACCATCAGTGAGCCGATGGCGCCGAGGATGAGGCCGGCGTCGAGGCTCCAGGGGATGAGGAACGGGCGGACCACGAGGCGGCGGATGACCGCCCAGATGATCATGACCAGCACGATCAGGTTGAAGACGTCGATGACGGTGGCCAGCGGCCGGTACAGCACGCCCGGCATCCACCGCGCCATCGCCAGTGGCGACCACAGGCTGGACAGCACCAGGTCGGCGGTGGCGACCGAGATCACCAGGAAGCCCCAGAAGATGAACAGGTGGTGCTTGCTGGTCCGGTGTAGCGGGCCCTCCTCGGCGACCTTCTTCTGACCGAAGAAGTAGATGCCGACCGAGGCCAGGCGGGCGCCGAGCTGATCGGTGCGGGGCCGCGGGTCGGGCACGCCGGTCGCGACCGCGCGACCGAAGACCCAGACCGTGCGGGCGAAGAAGGTGACGGCGGCCGCCAGCAGGACGACGAAGACGAGCGTGGTCATCGCGGCACCGATGTATCACGCCAGCGGGTCGGCGTCGCCGGCGGGGCCGGGCGCGATCACGACGGTGCGGCCGTCGCACACCAGGCGACCTGCGGCCAGGGCGCGCACCACCGCCGGCAGCAGCCGGTGCTCCTCGGCCTGGATGCGCGCGTGCAGGCTGCGCGCGTCGTCGGTCGCGAGGACGGCGACCGCGCGCTGGGCGATGATCGGGCCGGTGGCGACGCCGGCGTCG
>JAYVSF010000424.1:0-4569 GCA_043775605.1 Myxococcales bacterium | reverse complement strand
GGCCGACGCACCGCAGCGCCGCCCGCCCGCGCGCGTGCGGCAGATCCGGCTGCAGGCCGTCGAGCGGGATCGTGACGCCCGCGCCGAGCTCGATGGCGCCGGTGACCGGCAGCGGGAAGCTGGGCGGCAGCGGCAGCTCGGCCAGCTCGAGCCGGTGGTGGACCGCGTAGAGCTGCACCCCGGTCGGCCCGACGTGGACGATGCTGCCGATCGGCCCGTGGGTGGCCGCCGGTCCGCTCGAGCCCGAACACGCGGTCACCGCCGCGAGGACCATGATCGCTGTGCGCACGCCGTGGACGTCCCACGGCCGGCGCCTCCTCGCAAGCGGCACGGGCCGGGCGCCGACCGGCGCGGTCAGATCAGAGACTGCGAATCTTGCAGATTCCCAGCCTCTGATTGATCGGCTCGCCGGCGAGGAACGGCGGCAGCGCCTGTACTCAGTCGACGACGGCGACCTGGAGACAGGCCTGGTTCTCCGGCCACGGGCCGTGCTCCGGCCGCAAGACCGCGCACAGCGTGTGCTGGCCGACCGACAGGACCAGCCAGGCCCGGCAGCGCCCGGCGTCGGGCACGCACAGCACCGGATCGCGGAGGTCGTCGACCATGACGTAGACCGGCGAGGTGACGCCGGGCACGCGCGGATCGATCCCGATGGTCACCTCGCTCTGGGCGGCGACCACCAACGGGACGTCGAGCCAGGACGGGCCGAACCAAGGGCGCGGTGTCGCGCGAGCGAAGCCGGTCAGATCGTCGCCGGGCGCGTCGAGCCGGATGCGCCCGTCGCCGCCTCGCACCGCCGCCTCGCCGCCACCGGTCGCCTCGAACGGCCTCGGCGCAGCCGTGGCGATGTCGAGCCCGGCCATGGCACTGACCACGATCGCGCCGCCGGAGCCGCCGCCGCCGGACGGGCGACTGGCAGGCACGGGCCCGCCGCCCCGCGCCGTCACCCGCGCGTACTGCCCCATCGAGATGCGGCCAAACGACGACAGGACGACGGCGCCACCACCGGCGCCGCCGCGATGATCGGCGGACGCCCCGCCGCCATGACCGCGGTTGTCGTCACTGACGCTCTGCGGCCGGCCGGTGGGGACGTCGTAGCCGACCGGCACCGACAGGAAGTTGCCGGTGAGCTCGCCCGCCAGCGGCCCCGCGCCGGCGCTGCCGAAGCTGCCGCCGCCACCGTCCGCGGTCAGCGAGCCACCGCCGCCGCCACGGGGGCACTGCTGCTGCGCGGACGCGTTGACCTGCCCGGCGCAGCCGCCCGGCCCCGGCCCACCGTCGCTCGCATCCGCGGACACGATGCCAGCGATCGTCATGTCGCCGGTGGCGACCAGGCGCACCGGCTCGGCGCCGCCGAGCTGCGCGACGATGGCGGTCGGCACCACGATCGACGAGTACCGGTAGACGCCGCTCGCCGGTAGGGCCGGCAGGGGCCCGCTCAGCACCAGCTCATCGAGGCCGGCGGCCACGAGCGCCGTCGCCGGATCGTCGGCCGTGCTCGCGGTACCGCCGCTGGCGTCGACCACGGTGAGCTCCAGCGGGCGGTCACCGGCAGGCAGCGCCGCCGTCACCGGGATGCGCACCGCGAAGGCCGTCAACGTCCCGTTCACCGACGCGGCGAGGAGGTCGACCGCGACCGGGACGTCGACACCCGGGATGCGGGCCGAGGCCGACACCACGGGCACGCTGGTCCGGAGATAGACCACCGGCGCCCGCCGCCGACCCGGACAGCCGGCGACCGTGCACGTCGCCTCACAGCCGCCCGGCGCGCAGCCCAGGCCCTCCCACAAGAGTCCGCTCTCCATGCGCTCGATCGTGATCGACGGGCCGTCACAGCCTGCGGCGCCGACCAGCACGACCACGAGGAACCACGCGCGCGCGAACAACATCGAGGCGATGGTAGCGCGGCCGGCGCGCCAATCGACACGTGGACCCGAACCCGAATTCGAGCGAGCGTCAGCGGCCGGCGCCGGCGGCGGCGCCGTCGGTGCGCGGATGGGTCAGGTAGGCGCGGGCGGCGTCGTCGTCCTCGAGGGTGGCCTTGAAGAACGCGGTGACGTAGGCGGCGGCGAGCGAGCGGGTGGGCGCGGGCGCGGCGTAGGTGAAGGGCTGGCCGTCGGTCTGGCGGGTGCCGGCGCCGCAGCCGGCGGCGAACCCGGGCACCACGCCGACCAGATCCGACACCGACCAGTGGCCGGCGTCGGCGACCTCGATCTTCCAGGCCGGCCCGACCGCGGCGTCGAAGTTGTTGCGGATGAGCTGGTTGCCGAGCTCGGTGATCGAGTTGTCCTCGGCTGCGAGCAGGAATCCGAGCGGCTTGGCGATGTTGGTGATCGTCACCCCGGGCAGGAGGGGATTCTGCATCGGCGCGGCCAGGGCGAAGCCGGCGCCGACCCGCGGATCGTTCTCGACGACGACGCCGGCGGTGACCGCGCCGAAGCTGTGGCCGAGCACGCCGATCTTGGCCGGATCGATCGCCGCGACCACCGCCGCCGGCACCGGCGAGCCGGCCCGCAGTAGCTGGCCGATCGCGAAGCGGATGTCCGCGGCCCGGACGGCCAGGAACGCCTCGTCGAGCGCGACCCCATCACCGGCGAGCTGGTTCCACAGCGTGTTGCCGACGTGATCGACCGCGGCGACCACGAAGCCGTGGCTGGCCAGGCGGCTCGCGATGGTCGCGGTCGAGAACCGCGTGCACTCGTGGCAGTGCGAGACCACCACCAGCGGGTAGCGGCCAGGCGCCAGCGCGGCGGCGAGCGCGCCATCGACGCTGCGGGTCGGGCAGCCGGCGGGCGCGGCGGCGAGCAGCCCGACGTAGGTGCTGCGGTGGGGCTCGTCCTCGAGCTGCTCGATGGTCAGGCCGGCGGCCGGCGCGGTCGGCGCCTCGGCCGGGTAGAAGATCAGCATCGGCAGCATCCGGCTGCGCGCGGCGTCGGCCAGCACGACCGATCGCACCCCGACCGCGTGAGGCCCGGCAGCCTCGACCGACAGATCCGGCGCCACCGCGCCACCATCGTCGCCGCACGCGGCCGCGCCGAGCATCACCAGGACCGAGCACAACACCGTCGGAACCGCGCGCATCCGCGCATGCTACACGATGTCCACGTGACCGCCGTTCTCGCGACCTTCGACCTCGGCAAGCAGTACCGCGGCCGCACCGTGGTCGATGGCCTGTCGATCACCGTCGAGCGCGGCGACATCTACGGCTTCCTCGGGCCCAACGGCGCCGGCAAGAGCACGACCCTGCGCATGCTGCTCGGCCTGGTCCGGCCCAGCCACGGCCGGGTCGAGCTGTTCGGCCGGCCACCCAGCGATCGCCGGGTGCTGGCGAAGGTCGGCGCCATCGTCGAGTCGCCGGCGCTGTACGGCTACCTGTCGGGCAAGGACAACCTGCGCATGCTGGCCGACCTCACCGGGCCGTGCGCGCCGGCCAGGGTCGACGAGGTGCTCGAGCGGGTCGACCTCCGCGACCGCGCCGCCGACCCGGTGCGGATCTACTCGCACGGCATGAAGCAGCGGCTGGCGATCGCCGCCGCGCTGCTGCCCGGGCCCGAGCTGATCATCCTCGACGAGCCGACCAACGGCCTCGATCCGATGGGCATCCGCGACATGCGCGCGCTCATCCGCAGCCTGGCCGGCGACCTCGGCATCACGGTGGTGCTGTCGAGCCACCTGCTGGTCGAGGTCGAGCAGATCTGCAACCGGGCGACAATCCTCGCCCGCGGCCAGCGCCAGTGGGAGGGCCGGGTCGACGAGCTGCTGGCCCCGCGCCGGCGGATCCGGCTGCGCGCGCAGCCGATCGACGTCGCCCGCGCGACCATCGCGGCGGCCGGCGGCACCGTCGACGATCGCGGCGGCGGCCTCCTGCACGTGCGCGGCGGCGAGCCCGCGCTGACCCCGGCCACGCTGGTGCCGCGGCTGGTGGCGGCCGGCGTCGCGATCGACGAGATCGCGGCCGAGGCCCCGGCGCTCGAGGAGGTCTTCGTGTCGCTGGTCGATCAGGCCGGCGGCGCCGCGGCGGGCGGGCGGTCATGATCCTGCCTCGCCTGGTGCGCTGGGAGCTGTTCAAGCTCTATCGCCGGCCGGCGTCGTACGTCGGCTTCGTGCTGTGCCTGGTGTTCTGCGTGGTCGTGCTGATCGGCTTCGCGGTCCAGGACTACAAGGGCCGGGGCATCGGCGGGATCCACCTCGATCCCAGCGTCTTCCTCAACGGTCCGTTCTTCGCGAGCTTCATCCTCCAGATCGGCTTCTTCGCGATCCTGCCGCTGGTCGCAGCCACCGTCGCGGGCAGCCAGCTCGCCGCCGAGAGCAAGGACGGCACCCTGCGCGCCATGCTGGTCCGCCCGCCGTCGCGGACCGCGGTCTATCTGGCCAAGACCCTCGCCACGCTGATCTGGATCAAGCTCATGGTCTGGTTCCTGCTGGCGCTGGCGCTGGTGCTCGGCCACGTCGCGTATGGCGGCGGCTCGCTGCTGGTGTTCGTGTGGGAGTTCCGGACGGACGGCTTCTGGTCGGTCGGACCGTCGACGTGGTGGCCGATGCTGCTGGTGGCCAGCGTGGCGATCACGC
>JAYVSF010000423.1:0-32753 GCA_043775605.1 Myxococcales bacterium | reverse complement strand
GGAACGGCGGATCGGCGGCGAGGATGCCGGGGATGCGACCCAGGCGGCCGAGGACCTGGGCCTCCCAGCGGGCGCGCTTGACGATGCGGTCGCGCTCCTCGTCGTCGGCGAGCGGCGGGATCGCGTACACACGCAGCAGGCGCTCGTCGCCGGACAGGGTGTGGCGGGCGAGCAGCTCCTGGCAGGTGTCGTGGCTCTCGATCGACGCCAGCACCTCGTACTCGCGCACCCTTCGCGCCGGGCGCGCGCTGGCCGGCATGCTGGTGAAGATGCGATCGAGGTCGGCGAGAGCGCGGGGCGTGACCGGGGTCGGCGCGCGGTTGGCGATGCGATCGACGAACGTCGGATCGGTGAGCGCGGCGAGGATGCTGGCCCGGGTGTGGATGCGGTCCTTGCTGGCCGGGCCGCGGACGTTGCAGTGGGCGATGGCCGACAGGAATACGAGTCCCTGGGTCCAGAGCTGGCCGGTCTCGTAGCTGACCCGCTTCATCAGGCCGTGGAGGATCTGGGCGGTCTTGCGGTTCTTCTCGATCGGGCTCTTGACCGGCTCGGGCAGGTACCAGTCGTAGTCGGTGCCCTCGATGGTGCCGCGGTAGCCCTTGATCTCGACGACGAACACCGCATGCGGGCCGACGATGACGGCATCGAGCTCGTGGACCACGCCCGAGCGCTCGACCAGCCAGGCGTTGCCGTAGACCGTGAACGTGGCCGGCAGGCCCTCGACCAGGAAGCGCAGGGCCTGGCGCTCGCTGTCGTGGGCCGGGTCGCCCAGCTTGATGAACCTGGCCGGCATCGCTAGACGAGGACGATCTTGGCGCCGTGGAACCACAGCGCGAGCTGGTCATCGATCTGCAGCTTGCCGCCCTTGGCCGGCCGGCGACCGACGACGAAGTCGAAGCTCTGCTGCCGCAGCGAGTGACCGGGCTCCGTGAGGTCGGCCGCCGCCGCCGCGACGATGAAGTCGGTGTGGGGCGCGGCGACGTCGAGCGCCGCCAGCCCGGCCAGTGTCAGCTCGCGCCAGCCGTCGCCGGCGATGGTCACGTTCTGCTGCAGCGTGAGCCCGTCCCGGGTCGTGACCAGGTGATGCGCGAGCAGGCCACCCGTCCCCGGCAGCTCGAGCACCTTGTGGTGCGGCTTCACCTGATGCAGCTCGGAGCGCGCGAGCCGGGTGTTGATGCCCAACCGGCGGGCCTGCTCCTCGAGGTATGCCGCCGGCGCCGCCGTCAGCGAGGAGGACGGCAGCTCGGCCAGGACCGCGTCCACGACGCTGTCGTCGAGCCCGTCGAGATCGAACGGAACCCGGGTCCGCGCGGCGTCGAACGGGATCGCATGGACCACCGCCGCGTCCTCGACCAGCAGCCGGAACAGGTCCGCGCCGCGCAGCCGCCCGCGGAACCGCTGCCACGTCGCCTGCCCCGCCTCGGTCAGCCTCGGCGCCCGCCGCCCCAGCGCCTCATCGCGAGCCAGCGCCAGCAGCAGCGCGCGCACGTACTCACCGAGCTCGGTACCGCCCGCCGACACCCGCGATGGAGCCGCAGAAACCATGGGAGGTCATCCTATACCGACCCGGCCCGCGACCGCCGCAGCCGGTGAAGCGGTTCGCACGACACCTGCTCGCCCTCGCTGTCGCGCGGCTCGAGCCCAGGCGATGCTCGCGGATACATGGGTGCACTGGCAATGGATCGACCAATGGGAGGCTGCGCGCCCGATGGCGCGAACCTCTGCGTGGCATCTCGCCTCAGTGCCGCGTCGCCCGCGCAGGGACGCGGCTTCTCTGGCAGGATGTCACCAAGGATGTCGCGCGGGGTTGTTGAGAGCGAGGGGGCACGCGGGGGGCACGCGGGGGGCACGCGGCCTGACCTTCAGGATGGTCCATGAACATCGCTGACTCCATCCGCGATCGCCTCGAGCGACTCCCAGGGCCGCGCTCGCTCGTCGAGGTCGGGCTGGGACCGGACGAGGTCGAGGCGCTCAGGAAGAGCGCGTGGACCGCGGGCGACCGCAACGTGGTGGTGACGGCCCGTGCCGACCGCGCCGTCGACATCCTGGTGTCGGTGACCTACGGACCGGCGGTCCACCGACTCAAGGTGATGCTCGCCCTCAAGTTCTGACCCGCGCCCCGGAGGAGACGACGATGCCCGACTGGAAGACGAGACTGGCTGTTTCGTACGTGGACGACGCAGGCAACGAGGAGCTGATCAGCCCGATCGACTCGTTCGTGCCTTCGTTCAGCCTCGCCACCGAGGTGCTCCACTCGATCGAGAAGACGCACATCGGCGTGATCTACTCGCCGCAGAGCGTGAGCTTCTCCATGTCGGTGAAGGCGATCGGCGACATCGCCGCCAAGCTCACCGACCTCGCGCTCAACGGCAAGCGCTTCCGCCTGGTCCTGCAAGAGACCGACGAGGGCTCGGACTGGGCCTTCAAGAAGCTGGTGATGTCCGACTGCCTCATCACCAGCGCGACGCCGACCTCGGCATCACCGTCGGGCGCGCCGACCGCGACGTTCTCGGGCATCTGCCTGGGCGCGTCGGCGGAAGGCAAGAGCGGAGCGATCGCGAGGGTGCCGTGAGAGGAGCCGGCCCGCTCGGCCGTGCACCGTCGCCGCCGCCGATCGTCGACGATGGTGACCACAGCGACGACGCCGTACACGTCCATTTCCCGGTCGAGATCGAGATCCGCACCACGCCGGCCACGATCGACGTCGAGGAGCTCGTCGACCGGGCGCTGCGCAAGCTCGCTCGCGGAGTCGCCGCCACCAGGTGACATGGTCGCCGAGGTCTCGATCCCGATCCGGCTCCGGCTGGACGCGACCGCGGTCGCGAGCGGCGATGCACGCCTCGCCGACGCGCTGACCGGCGCGCTGGGTCGGGCGCTCGGCAACGCGACCACCGCGCTGGACGGTGCGCCGGTGGTGCGCCACCCGCCGCGCTTCGCCTGGATCGGCCCCGGCGCCGCCGCGCTGCCCGACCTCGCGCGCGTCGGTCTGCAGGACTCGATCAACGCGATCGTCGACGACGCGTCGTCGGCGGCCGGCCTACCGGCGACGGTGAACGCGACGGCCGCCGCCACGGCGCGTCCGAAGCGGACGCGGCGCGTGAAGCCCTGGTGGATCGTGTCGGCGGCGAGCCTGCGGTGCCGCCTCGCCGACTACCTCGAGTTCTGCAACGGCGTCCTGCCCCTCGCCGAGGATCTACCCTCGCTCTACTTCGACTACTGGGAAGACGAGGTCTGGGTCAGCGCGTGGATCGTCTCCGTCGGCAAGAGCATGCCCGTCGACGAGCTGGTGGCCGCCGTCGACGCGCGTCAGCGCGAGCTGTCGCACTACGTCGACGAGAAGCACGAGGTGGTCGGCCTGTGGTCGATCTGGTGCTGGGTGCGGCGGCGGCTGGTCGACATCGATCGCGGCCGCGAGGGGGCGACGCTGGCGGCGATGGGCTCGCCGTACTCGGTCTACGTCGATCAGTACACGCGTCAGGAGCGGGTCCAGCCCGGCGGCCGGGTGCTGTTCGTCATGGCGCTCCTGCCGCGCTTGCGGTGGGAGGACACCATCACCGATCCGGGCCGGGTCCGCACGGTGGCGGTCCAGCTGCGCGACCTCGTCGACTTCGTCGACGCCGATCAGTTCCTGGCCCTCCACAAGGTCAAGTGGAAGACCTACCTCGCCGAGCTCGGCGACGACCCGGCCGAGGTCGACCTCGCCCCGTTCCTGGTCGATCGACCGTGGAGCTTTCGCTCGCTGATCCTCCAGGGCGAGCGCGCGTTCTCGGAGCGCACCAAGGGACAGGCCACGTTCGGCGGCATCTTCCTGCTGAACGAGGCGGCGATCGGCCACCTGCCGGCGCCGGTCCGCGCGGCCGCGCGCGAGGAGAGCAACGCGGCGGTGCTCGCCCTGCCCGACGGGTCGCAGTTCGGCGTGTGGCCGGCTGGGTCGATCGGCGCGATGGTGTGGACGACAATCGAGCCGGACGACCACAAGCGGTTGATCGCGCTGTACCGGCCGGGCGGCCGCGACGACGCCGACGACGTCATCGCCATCCTGAAGAGCTACCTCAACACCTTCGTCAAGAGCCTGCGCCTCGGCCGGGTCCTCGATCGGAGCGGCGACGGCGAGTTCGCGGCCCGCTTCGCCTTCATGCTCGACGAGCTCGAGACGCGCGACGGCGGCAAGTGGCTCCGCGCGTTCTTCCGCGTCTGCACCAGCGGCGAGGCCGACTTCGCCACCCACCACGCGCTGATCACGGTGGCCGCCTACCACTGGTGGGCGGCGAACGCGCTGGTGATCGCCGCGGGCAAGAGCCTGGCCGAGCGATCGCGGCGCGAGGCGGATCACGGCTACGCCTACGACGAGATCTGGATCGACAAGGACCCGAGCCGCGCCATCAAGCCCGGCCACCGGCTCAACGCGTGGAACGAGCAGTGGGCGTACGAGGAGAGCGAGCAGCAGCTCACCGACAAGGGGATGAAGCGCCTCGAGAAGGCGCTGCACGAGCAGACGTTCCGCTTCCTCAAGGAGGAGCTGTTCGCCCACCCCGACAAGGTGTGGGACGAGGACGAGATCGGTGCGCGCATCGTGAGCGCCGCGACCGATCAGACGCCGCTCGAGAAGGGCGACGTGCGCGAGGTCGAGTACCTGCGCACGTTCGTCGTCCACGAGGTGCGTCCGTACGACGACGGCGGGTTGATGCGGTGGGAGATCCACGGCTTCTGGGTGCGGGCCGAGCGCGGCACGCAGGACTACAAGTTCCTGAAGAAGAGGTCGCGCGGCGGCTGGAAGGAGGTCTCCGACATCAACGACGCCACCTACGTCCGCATGGGCCGCGGCGAGCTCGAGGAGCAGATGTTCTTCTGGGAGTTCAACCAGGGCTCCAAGGCGGTCATCGCCTTCTCGAAGATCGTCTCCTGGGGCGGCGTGATCGTCCTGGTCTGGGGGGTCGGAGCGATCCAGGTCCTCGTCGACATCGCCGGCGGCTGGTGGGTGGTCGGCACGTCGATCGCGATCTCGGAGTTCTTCTACCTCATCTCCGGCGAGGAGCTGACGTTCGAGGGCTTCCTGATCACCGCGCTGATCGGGTACCTGAGCGCGCTCACCTTCCGCTTCGTGACGCCGCTGGTGAACCCGTTCGCGCGGGCGATCGGCGGGCGGATCACCGGCGAGTCGCTGCTGCGCTTCTTCGCCGGCTGGCTGGTCGAGCGCGCGATCATCGGCGGCGCGGTCGGGGCCGCCACCGGGCTGATGACCACGCTCGTGCTCGACCTGATCCACGTCGCCGCCGGCGGTGGCTGGTCGAGCCCCTGGGACTACGTGCGCAACGCCGGCAAGGGCATGCTGTACGGCGCGGTCTTCGAGGTCGCGATCACCGGCGTCGGGACCCTGTTCCGCGCCCAGGGCCTGCACGCACTGAAGACGATCGCCGAGATCGCCGCGGTGCTGAAGAAGAACGGCATCCGGCCGGGCGCGCTGATCGCCGACTTCGGCCAGTGCTGGCGCACGTTCTCGCTCTGGCTGCGCGAGATCCTCGACATGCAGGGCGCGGAGCTGGCGACGGCGATCAAGCAACAGTTCAACGAGCTGGTCGTGGCGGTGGCCGGCAACGTACGCGCGTCGATGTTCAGCCGGATGCTCGATCTGATCGAGGTCAGCAAGCTGTCGTCGACGCAGGCACGCGCGCTCGAGCGTCTGTTCGCCGCCTTGGACGATCACCTGTCGGTGGCGGCCAGCCTCGAGGTGACGACCGCCATGGGTCGCGTCCAGGGCCGGATCAACACCTTCCTCGACGCGCTGGCGGTCCTCGACGACGCGTCGCTCGTCTTGCTGGCGAAGGAGGGCCTGCTGGCCGGCGTGGCCGACGCCCCCGGCGTGCTGGCGCTGATGACGACGGCGCCGAAGGACACGATCGCGCTCCTGCGCGGGGCGTTCAAGGGCAACGCCGCCGAGTTCGAGGTGTTCCTCGGCCAGACCGTCGCCTACGGCGCCAGCCATCAGAGCGCGGCGCTCGCGTTCCTGGTGAAGACGCTTGGCAACGTGCCGCACGACCTGGTCCTGTTCGTGCTGCGCTCGACCGGCCGGTGGAGCGGCGAGCTCGAGGGCGGGCTGGTCCGCCTGGTCGCGCAGGCCGGCGCCCCGGCGGCGAAGACCGCGCTCCAGGGCATTCCGTCGACGAGCATCGAGCCGTTCCTCGGCCTGATCCGCGTCCTCCCGGACAAGGCCGTGGCCACCCTCGCGGCGCGCGCCGGCGCGCTCGACGCACTGGCCAAGGTCTCGCCGCGCAGCCTGCGCGCGTTCGCCGAGATCGCCGACGGCCTCCCGGCCGGCACCGTCGAGCTCGCCTCGGCATCGAACGACTTCGTCGCCGCCGTCGAGGCCGCCGGCGAGGTCCTCGACAAGTTCGGGCTCGGCCACGCCCGCGCGATGTACGGCGAGAAGCTGGGCACGAAGACGCGAGTCCCCGCGATGTGGGCGCAACGTCTAACGGCCGCGTCGGCAACCGTGACACCCGCCCCGCTCCAGCCGACCTCCTGGATCCTCGATGCGGGAGGAAGCATGGCGCTCACCAACGTGGCCAACGGGACAGCCGACTCCAACCACACCGCCGTCGCGAACGAGTTGGCTCGTCTGGGAGTCACCGATATCCGGGTCACTCCGACGGTCACCGCCGAGACCCCACCCATCCCGGGCATCACACGTGGCGGGATCCAGCTGACCGTCGCCCGCACGGATCCCGAATACCAGGCCGCGGTCGCCATCTTGAAGACGCGCATCTCGGACGCCGGCGACCTCGCCGTGACCGCCGACGCGTTGTTCGCGGCGCGGAACGGCGCGTTCGATCCACCACTGTTCGTCGCCGATCGCGGGTTCGCCAACGCGCTGGCGCGACTTGCGACTCCACCCGCGCCCGTAGGGGTCAGGACGGGCAGGTTCCGGTTGGAGATCAGGACCTCGTTCGGTCCCCGTTCTATCGATGTCGTACGGTTCACGCCATGAAGGAGCGTTTCGATGCCGAGTGACCACTGGACCGGGCCGATCGTATGCCCGCATTGCGGGACGCCCCGTGACGAGGTGTACATCGCGACGCGCATCCTCGGCGGCGACGAGATGGCCAACCTCCGCGCAGGTATGAGCGTGGACATCGACCGCGATGGGATCCGGCCGGAACATTATCTGTGGCTCCGTCCGAAGCACTCTCGGCCCGAGCTCCGGATCCTCGAGGTCTGGTGGTGCGAGACCTGCGGACGACAGCGTTGGGCCGAGGTGGTCATTCGAGATGGCACCTTCGCGGAGCTCCACGCGGTCTTGCTCACGCTGGCGGTGGTCGACTGCGCCGATCTCATCGCGACCGATGACCTGGGCGACGTGTTCCCTGGGTGGACAGGGCAGAGCCTGTTCCCCGACGACGACTGGCGCAAGCCACCTCGGCCCGACTGGAAGGACCTCTTGCGCGCCTACCTGGCGGAGCAGCCACAATGACGCGCGGGCGAGCGATCATCGCTGCCGGTCTCCTCGCGGCGAGCGCAAGAGGCGTGACGGCCGAGCCCGACGGAGGTGTTGTGGTCCCTGCGCCGCCACGCGGCAGCGGCTGCTACGGCACGATGTGCGGGTCGGGGCCGGGCCCGGGCTTCCCCGTCGAGGGCACGGGCCCGCGGCACAGCCCGATCGTCACCGAGCCTGTCGTCCGCGTGATGCGGACGCGCTGCACGGGCCGCGTCCGCCCGGCGGCGGTGAGCGCGGTCGTCGGCCGCGCGCGGAATCGAGTCTCGTACTGCTACGAGCGCCAGTTGCTCGCGCACCCCGAGCTGCGAGGCTCGCTGCAGGCGCAGCTCGCGATCGGCGACGATGGGGTGGTCAGCTCGTCGAGCGCGAGCGGCGTCTCGCCCGACGTCTCGAGCTGTGTCGCCGATGCGTTTCGATCGCTGCGGTTCGCCGCGCCGAAAGACGCTCGTGCCGCATCGTGCACGGTCGTCATCGATCTGCGGATGAAGAAGCGGAGGCGGTGGTGAGCCGAGCGGCGTCTGAGCTGTTCTATCGCAACGTGCCGTCGGCGATCCTGTCCGACGGCGTGGTGACGGTGCCGATCTGGGCGGTCACCGCGATGACGGTCAGCGAGACGTACCACCTGCCGCCGATCGGCTCGCGCGGGGCGCGGGCGGTGATGGCGACCCACGACGACACGATCACGCTCAACGGCGTGCTGCTCGGCGTCGAGCGCCATGCGTGGAAGCTGGCGCTCGAAACGCTCGCCGAGACCAGCAAGCGCGGCAGCGCGCTGGCGGCGTTCGCCGGCGGCGCGGTCGGCGGGCTGGTGCTGGTGACGTCGTTGACGATCCGGACCGACATGCAGGTGCAGTCGATGTCGTTCAGCGTCAGCGCCGCGCGACGCGACACGATCGACGTCGCGCTGGCGATGGTCCACGTGCCGCGGCCGGGCGCGCTCGCCCGGATGCTCGACGCCGCCAGCGTCGGCGTCGCGGCGCTGGCGGACTGGACGGTGAGCTGATGACGACAGCCGCGATCCCGATCGATCGGCTGCTGGTGCCGCCGGCCTCGGCCGCCGTCCCGCCCGGCTTCGAGCTGGTCCACGCCGAGATCCGGCAGGCACTGCCGTTCCCGATCGACCTCGGCGCCGCCGGCACGCTGTTGCTGGTGGTCGCCACCGGCCACGCGCTGCGGTGGCGCGACGCGGCCGCCGACGCGATCGTGACGCGCAGCTCGCCGGAGCGCGACCCCGCCGGTCCGCGGACGCCGGCCATCCCCGCGCTGCTGGTCTTCCGTCAGGCTGGGGTGACCCGCGGCCTGGCCCCGCTGGTCGCCGGCCGGCGCGCGCTGCTGCCGGCCGATGCGCCGATGATCGAGCTGGTCGTCCTCGACTGGGAGCTGCGCGCCGGCAACCTGTGCGGCGCCGCCAGCGTCGGGTCGTTCGTGCGGCTGGCGTGGCGCAAGGTCGCGCGCGGCAGCGATCGCTTCGAGCCGCCGGCCCTCCACCCCGAGGTCGTGCGCCGTGGCTGAGGTCGGCAACGAGCCGGGCTGGGTCGTGACCTTTCACGCCGTCGGTGCCGGCGGCATGGTCGCGCCGACTGCGTTCCTGACGGTGACGCGAGAGACGCACTTCGCCACGATCGACTGCGCGCTCGGTTCGGGGCTGACCGGCGCGCGGCTCACGCTGCGCATCGAGCAACTGGACGATCGCGCGCATCACCTGCTGGCGACGGCGGGGCGGCCGATCGCCGCGCGGCTCCACCTGTTCTGGCGCGACACCAACCGATCGGTGGCCGGCTACCTCGCGAGCCTCGCGGGCGCGACCGATCTCGTCGGTGGCGTGGGAGGCCCGGCGCTCGCCCACGCGCTGGTCGGCGTGATCGCGGTCCAGCGCGTGTCGCGCGAGGTCGACGATCGCCGGCACGTCTCGGTGATCGAGGGCATCGACCTCGTCGCTGCGCGGCTCGACGCGAGGATCACCAGCACACTCGACGCGCCCGACTTCGCCGGGGCGATCGCGGAGGTGCGCCGGCGGACCGGGCTCCTGATCCGCGACCACGGGCTGCCGCCATCGGACGGCCCGCACGTCGGCGCCGACGTCGGCCGCACCTACGCGGAGGCGGTCGCCGGCTGGGCGGGCGCGCTGGCCCAGGCCACGCGCAAGGGCGGGCGAGGCCACCTGCTCGTTCGCGACGGCGAGCTCCACGTCGGCCCGCGGCCGGTGCCTCTCGCCGGCGGCGCGCCGGTCCGGCTCAGCGTCGGCGGTGGCTTCATCGAGGCCGACCTGCTCGAGCCGGTCGCGCGCGAGGGCAAGGACAGTGAGGTCCGACGCCAGCTGTCGGTCGTGCTGCGCGGACGCGGCGATCTCAAGCCCGGCGACGTCCTCGAGATCGATCTGCCGCCCGAGTACCACGGCAGCCTCACGCCGGGCCTCGGCGACGCGCTCGGCGCGGCCTTCAGTGGCCCGCTCGTCGCACCGCTCGATCCCGAGGTCTTCGCCCACCCGGTCCGGATCTACGTGACCTCGGTGCAGCACCGTCTCGGGCGCGCGACCGGGTTCGTCACCACGCTCACCGGGGTCGAGATCGCCGACGCCGCGGATGCCTGGGATGTCCTGCCCGACGACGCGCCGGCCCGCGCGGCGGGTGCAGGCGCCACCGGCGGCGCGGCGGCCGACGCGGCGACCCACGCGGCCGAGGCCATCCGCGGCCTGGCCGGCGCGCTGATCGGCGCCCGGCAGGAGCTCGAGGTCGGCGAGGTCCGCGCCGCGACCAGCCACGGCTCCGACGAACCTCCCGGCCAGACCATGACCGCGTGGCGAGGGCTCGCGCCCGCCGACGGCGCCGCCGGTGGCGCGCGCCGGCTCGACGTGCGGCGAGAGCAGCCATCGGTGGTGCGCGGCGTGCCGTACACGACGCCGTTCGCGTGGGGGAAGTGCGGGCTGGTGCTGCCGCGCTATCCCGGCACCCGCGTGCTGCTCGGCCACCGTCTCGGCGCGCCGTCGGATCCGATCGACCTCGGCGCGCTGTGGCCGTCGGGCGCCGGCCCCGACGCGGAGGCCGGCGACTACTGGCTGATCCTGCCGGTCGACGTCGACGAGCGCGGGCGGGCGACGATCGCCGACGATCAGCGCCCCGAGCCGCACGCCGGCGCGGTCACGCAGGATCTGATCGACGCCGGCGGCAACCGGGTCATCGAGGTCGGCAAGCTGACGATCCGGATCGGCCGCGATCAGCTGCGGCCGGCCGGCGAACGGCCACCGGTCGCCGCCGATCCAGTGACGATCGAGCACGCCGGCGGCAAGGCGCGGATCGTGATCCGCCAGGACGGCAGCATCTCGATCGAGACCGAGCGGGACCTCGAGCTGACGGCGGAGGGCGACATCCGCATGACGGCGGCCAACGTGCAGGTCCGCGTCACCGGGACCATGGACGTGAGCGGATGAGCAAGGTGATCACCACCGCGAGCACGGTCCGCTGCGGCGCGCTCTCGGGCGGCCAGCACGGCGGCACCGTCGCCACCACCAGCGACGCCCGCCTCACCGTCGGCGGCGCCGCGGTCGTGGCCGCCGACGGCGTCGCCGGCAAGTCCGTCTCCGGCTGCCAGACGCCGTCGACGAACAGCTCGCAGCCGTGCAAGAACGTGCTCGTCGTGAGCGGCGGGCTCGCGAGCAAGCTCACCGTCGGCGGGCGGCCGGTGGTGCTCGCCGACGTCGCCGGATCGAGCGACGGCGTCCCACCCGGCACGCTCGCGGCCGACGCCGCCCAGGACAAGTTGACCGCCCGATGACCGGAGGACTCATGAACGAGCGCGTGTTCGGCTGGGATCTGGCCAGCCCCCGCACCACCCCCGACGACGTCGGCCGCGACCTCGCGCTGACCCGGGGACCATCGGGGCTCGACCTCGCCCGCGTCGATGGTGTCGACAACCTCGAGCAGCAGCTCGCGATGGCGCTGACCACCGGCCTCGGCCAGGACGTCCTCGCCACCGACCACGGCTTCGACGGCCTGCGCGCGCTGGTCGAGGAGACCGTCCCGCTGATCCAGCGCGAGCGGGTGCGGATCGGGGTGATCCGCGTGGTGTCGCGCGACCCGCGGGTGCGCCGCATCGTCGACGTCGAGCTGGGCGGCGACGACCGCGGGGTGCTGGCGCCGCCGCGCCCGGGCGACCGGGTGCTGGCGGTGCGCGTGGTGTTCGAGACCATCACCGGCGAGCAGCGCGCGATCGCCGTGGGAACGACGGAGTGATCATGGCCGAGACGAGCAACCGAGTAGACACCGCCGAGGTGCTGGCGATCGACGGCCGGGTGGCGCGCACGTTGCGCTCCGACGGCTACGGCGTCACCGACGCCGGCTTCGTGGCCAAGCCGTACGGCCGCCTGCTGGCCGAGAAGCTCGCGCTCGCGCGGGAGCTGTTCGGCGCCGATCTGGACCTCGGCACCGGCTCGGCGATCCGCAAGGTGCTGGAGCTGACCGCGCTCGAGGACGCCCGCACGTGGGCCGCGCTGGCCGCGACCTGGGACGACCTGTACGTCAGCTCGGCCACCGGCGAGGCCCTCGGCCGGCTCGGCGACGAGCTCGGCCTGCCGCGGCCATACCTCGAGGCGCGCGGTGCGATCACCGTCCACCTCGCCGGCGCCCTGCCGCCGGGCACCGACGCGCTGCTCCTCCCACGCGGCCCGCGGCTCTTGACGGCCGGTGGTCACCACGTCGCGCTCGACGACACCATCCGTCTGTCGGCGAGCGCGACGCGCCAGGTCGCGGCGGTGGTCGCGTTCTATCCTGGACCGAGCCACGATCTCGATCCGGCCCAGCCATCGCAGAAGATCGATCGCTGGCATCCGCTCGATCCCCAGCTCGCCGAGCTGCGCGCCGCCGAGGCCTCGGCCGCGCGAGCGCTGACGAGGATCGAGCACACCGCGCGGCTCGCCGGCGGCGTCGAGCGGTGGCCCGACGCGCGCTACCGCGACCTGCTGCTCGGCGCGCCGCGCTCGATCTGGACCGTCGACGCGGTGCGGACCGTGGTCTCGCTGGTGCCCGGGGTGCGCCAGGTCCAGGTGCGCGACGGCTGGGGCGGGCTCGACCTCCACCAGTCGATCTTCGGCAACTTCAACTTCATCGAGCGGGTGTTCGGCACCGATCGCGATCTCGGCAGCCCGTACTACTTCACGGTGCTGGTCGCGCCGACTCCGGGCGCGATCTGGGACGGCGACGACGGCCTGCGGCGCGCCGTCGAGTCGGCGATCGAGGACGTGCGGCCGATCGGCATCTTCGCCCGCGTGGTCCAGGCCGAGGAGATCTCGGTCGGGATCGCCGCCGACCTGGTGATCCGCGGGCTGCCGCTGCCGGCGGGTCCACGGCCGGTCGTCAACGCGTCGCCGCCGGCGCTCGAGCTGAAGCGGCACCTGCTCGAGCGGGTCCGCCGCTACATCGACGGCCTACAGGTGGGCGAGCCGGTCCGCGCCGCCGAGATCACCTGGGCGCTGATGAGCGAGCCGGGCGTCACCGACGTCCGCAAGCTGCGGATCCTCCGCTACCCGCCGGGGTTCGCGACCGGGGCGCCGACGCCGGTCCTGCCCGTCGAGCTGGCGTGCGGCGACAACGCCGAGCTCCAGGTCGATCAAATCCCGATCCTCGTCGACGACGGTTCGGCGCTGGTGATCACGTGACGGTCCTCGCGCGCGATCCGGCCGGCGGCGCGTCGGTGCTCCACCTGGCCGAGCACCTGGCCGGTCCGCTGCAGGCCGGGGCCCGGCGCCTCGACGTCGACATCGACGCCGGAGGCCGCTGCGTCGTCGCGTGGGCGACGCGCGCGCCGCTGCTGATGATCGCGGCGCGCGCCGATCTCGCCGGCGACGCGATGGTGATCGAGGCGACGCTCGATCCCGACGGTGCGGCCCGCGCGCTGCCGCCGGTGGAACTCGCGCCGTGGAGCGAGGCGGGCTGCTTCGTCCCGCTGCGCGCGCTCGACGACGACGTCCCGTCGACGCCGCTCGTCGTCCAGCTGCAGGTCCGGCGAATCGACGACGCCGGCGGCTCGGAGGCCGTCGCGAGCGCGGCCTTCGCCAGCCTGCTGCAAGTGGTCGTTGTCGACGGTCAGCTCGCGCGGCTGCTCCATGTCGCCACCGCCGAGAAGGCCCGCCTCCGGCGTGAGGCGCGCGTGCTCGCCGCCAGCCGCTCCCTCGCGACCGCGCCGGCCGCGGCCCTCGATCGGATCGGCGCCGACCTTGGCGTCGCCCGCTTCGAGGCCGACCTGATCGGGTCGGCGAGTGGGCTCACCACCACCACGCGGCGCGAGCCCGACGACGAATACCGCCGCCGCCTCGCGATCTACCGGCGGACGATGATCCCGAACCGGCGCTCGCTCGAGGCCGCGCTCGCCGACCTCGGTCCAGGCTACCGCGTCGTCGAGGAGGACAACGAGCTGGCGCTGGCCTTCAGGCTGGTCGAGACCGGCCCGGCGGGACCTCGCGCCGCGTTCCTCGGGTACCTGCGCGACGCCGTCTTGATCCGCCCCGCCGAACCGGTGCCGGCCCACCGCTACCTGCCGTCGAGTTTGCGGGCACGCGAGGACGCGCTCCGCGGCCGGCTGCGCGCGCGCTTCGAGCTTGCGCCGACCGCCGACCTGGCACCGCCGCTCGCGTCCGCGCTCGATCGCCTCGGCCGCGCGCTCGACGCGCTCGGGTTCGCGCCGCGGCTCCGGATCAACCGCGCGCAGGACGACGCCGGCGGCAGCCGCTACGAGCTGGGGCTCGGCGCCGACCTGGCCCCGCTGGCGGCCACCGACCTGCAGACCCTCGTCGACGCGCGGCGGACTGTCGACCTCGACGCGATCGCGGATCTCGACGTGCGCGGCGCGCTCGCGGACGCCGAGGGTGTCGACCCCGCCACCGACCCCGAGGCCGGCTGGCTCCTCCGCGCCGCCGGACTACGCACCGTGCACCGGCTCGCGACCGGCGATGTCCACGTCTCGCACCTGCCGAGCTTCGGGCTCGTGATCGCCGACGGCGCGGAGTCGGGCGCGCTCGAGGCGCGCTACCACGCGGCCGGCGATCTGGGCGGCCACGTCGTCCTCGAGGAGGGCCTGGCGAGCGCGGCCGCGGAGTGGACCTCGGGCGGCGGCGCGCCGTGGGTCGCGGCGTCGACGTCGGAGCGCACCGCGATCGTCAGCGCCCTGAGCGAGCCGCCGCCCGCCGCGGCCACGGGGCTGACCGCCGCATCGCTGCCGGTCGCCGCGGCCGGAGGGCTCGGCGCGCAGCTCCGGCAGGTTCCCGCGGCCCAGCTCGAGTTCCTGCGGCTGCCCGCCGCGCTGGCGGCGCTGGTGGTGGCCGGCGATCCCGCCGCCGTCGTGCCGCTGCGGACGCTGGTCCGCGCGCTGACCGACAAGGGGTTGGTCGCGGTGCTGCCGCTGTTCCGTGGCGCCGAGGTCCACCTCGCCGTCGCGGTGACGTCGCTGCCCGTCGCCGGCGCGAACCTCGCGGGACGCCGGAGCGTCGGGTTCCGGTGGCACGCGGTGCCGATCAGCGGCGCGGCCGGCACCTTGCGTGCGGTCGGCACCGTCAACCGGCTGGTCGGCGAGGCAGCCGGGCTGACGGCGGTGGTCGTCCTCGGCTATGCGCGCCGCGGCCTCACGGACCCATACGAGCTGCGGGTCGATCCGCCCGCCGGCCGCGCGCTCGCGCCGCGCGACTACGAGCGGCTGATGAACATCCTCGATCGGTTCCACCCGATCGGCGTCGAGATCAACACCTACGCGATCCGCAGCGCCCACGTCGACCTCGACGGCGACGGTGACGCCGAGCCGTTGCCACCGTCGGTGGCGCGCACGTTCCGTCCGTACCGGATCCGCCGCCGCCGCGGCGAGGAGCAATGACCATGGCCAACGACGAGCTGAAGCTGGCGGGAATGACGCCGTCCGGAGTCTTCGAGACGCTGCGCGAGCAGGGCGTCGACGCCCACGACGCCGCGATCATCGTGGGCAGCTGGATCCACGAGGTGGTCGGCGCCTTCAAGCGCACGTTCTACTACAAGACTCCGTTCCCCGACGCGAAGCCCGACTGCCAGCCGACCTTCGCCCGCACGTTCCAGCACGTCGACTGGATCGACGGCGAGAGCGTGGTCCAGGCGGAACAGACCACGGCCGAGGACGGCTTCAACACCCGCTTCCACAAGATCGAGGCCGACCTCGACGGCCTCGGTCGCGACGTCACGCACGCCTACGCCTGCATGGCCGACATGCGGGCCGGCCTCGCCAAGCTGCTCGAGGAGGTCCGGGTCGAGCTCAACCGCCTCGGCGATCTCGTCGACAAGCCGCAGGGCGTCCGGCCCGACGTCGTTGCGCCGATCATCAAGGACCCGGTGTTCATGGGCAGCACCAAGCTGTTCGGCAAGAACGTCATGATGTGGAAGACCGACAGCGGGATGATGTTCCTGCCGGCGGTGAAGGACCTGGCCGGCGATCCGCTGCGCGATCCACGCATCGTGCGCGTCGGCGATCTCGTCCGCATCATCGAGACCGACGACGCGCTCCGCGCGCACTTCGCCAACCGCGACGTGCCGCTCGCCGAGCTACTCGACCGCTTCGGCACGGTCCCGACCGGCGACGGCCGCGTCCTCCGCGATCTCGTCGCGATCCTGCCGCCCGACGCCAAGTTCGCCAGCCTGTCAGCGCTCGCCGACGACGTCGCCGCGCGCGAGGCGGCCGCCCTGCGCACGTCCGACCTGGCCGGCGTCGCGATGGCGGCCGCATTCGGCACCGCGGCCGCGGGTCCGGCGGCCGACATCCCGGTCGCGCGCGTGGAGACCATCCCCGCCGACGTCCGCAACGCGCTCGCCGCGAGCGGCGTCGCTACCATCGGCAACCTCGCCGACGCAGATCCCGCCACCGTCACTGCCAACCTCGAGCGCGCGGGCGTCCGCGTCACCCGCGGCGACGTCGCCACCTGGGTGGGCGCCGCCCGCACCCTCCGTCACCTCGGCCGCTGACCGCGCGCCAGTTCGGGGCTCTGCCGCACTTCGTCGACCTCGTCGACCCCGCGCCTCATGCGCGGCTATCGCACCCACCCATTCGCCACCCACGCGTGTCAGCTCTGCCGGCTGAACGTCTTCCACGCCTCGACACATTCCGCGTTGTTGCACATCGCCAACCACCCGCCGATAGCGCGAACGGCGTGTTCAAGTGGTGGTACGAGTGGTCGGAGCGACCAACGGCCTGCGAGGCGCCGTCCTCTAACCGGCCGTGATGACAACAGAATCGGAGAGCGGGATAAGGGATTCGAACCCTCGACGTTCAGCTTGGGAAGCTGACACTCTACCACTGAGTTAATCCCGCAGGGGCAGCGGGACGCTAGCGCAGGTCGGGCCGGGGTTCAAGGGATGGGCGGCTGGAGCGAGGCCGCGCGGTGGCGGCCGGATCAGAAGCGGGTGGTGAGTTCGAAGACGTCGCCGGAGGCGGGGGGATCGATCTTGGCGGTGAGGGGCTGGTCGGTCATGGAGGTGTCGAGGGCGTAGACCTCGAAGTCGTTGTCGGCGGCGCCGCCGTCGCCGATGGCGTAGAGGAAGGTGCCGTCGGCGGTCCAGGCGAGGGACTGGACGTCGCGGGCGGCGTCGGTGTCGAGGCCGACGACGGCGAGGCGGCGGAGGGTGGCGCCGGCGAGCGTGAGGACGTAGGGCTGGTACTTGGTGGCGGTGGCGCCGTAGTCGGCGCCGTAGGCGACGGCGGTGCCGGTGGGGCTGTAGCGCATCGGCCGGAAGGTATCGACGCCGCGGGCGGCGGCGATGGTGCCCGAGGTCAGGCGGGTGGGCGCGACGGCGCCGGTCGAGGGCATGGAGTACACCTCGAAGGCGGTGGCGATGAGGCCGTCGGCGGAGAACACGATCGTGGCGCCGTCGGGCGAGAGGGCGAAGTTGGAGGCCTGCGCCATCGTCGTGTCGGTGCGGGTGATGAGGGTGTTGCCGAGGACGGCGAAGCCGGTGCCGTCGGCGGCGGCGGTGTAGAGACGGCGCTCGCCGGCGAGGGTGATGCGGGCCGACATGAAGAGCTTGTTGCCGGGGCCCCACTGCGGCGCGAGCAGGAGACCGCGCGGGTTGTCGACGGCGAGGATGGCCGCGGCGGCGAGCGCGGTGGCGGTGGTGTTGGCCTGGGTGTCGCGGATGCGGACCTCGTTGAGGGCGGCGGTGGTGAAGGCGCCGCCGAACGCGAGGTAGCGGGAGTCGGGCGACCACACCAGGAAGGCCTGGGCGTCGAGGGCGATGTCGTTGGCGGCGCGATCGGGGCTGACCTTGACCGGGACGCCGGCGGCGGCGGCGGGCACGACGTAGACGTCGAACATGCCGGCCAGGCCGGTGTCGGCGCGGAAGGCGATCTTGGTCTTGTCGGGCGACAGCGAGACGTCGGTGAGGGTGACGCCGGCGGGCGCGGTGAAGACGTCGACGATGCCGGTGCCGTCGGCGGCGGAATAGCTGATCTTCCACGGGTCCGCAGCGGCGGCGCGCGCGATGTAGACGACCCGCGCGCTGTCGGCGCTGATCGAGAACGGCACCGGGAAGTTCTGCGAGGGCAGCTCGCCGGCGACGGGCACGAAGGTCGGCGTGACGACCGCGGCCTGCGGGTGCGTGAACTTGCCGAGCTGGCCGAGGTTGTTGGTGGCGATGTCGCCGAACACCCAGACGGTGGTGGTGCCGCCGGGGGCGGCGTCGATGGCCGCGGCGTCGGTGGCCTGGGCGTCGATCGTGGGCGCGTCGATGATCGCGGCGTCGATGGCGGCGGCGTCGATGGTCCGGGCGTCGACCCGATGGGCGTCGATGACGGTGATTGCGTCGTCGCCACCGCGACAGGCGGCGAGGCCGAGCAGGGCGAGCGCCGAGGAGACCAGGCGAGAGGTGCGCATCCGCGCGTTGTACCCCGGGTTTGGGCCGTCGAAAGGGGCAAGAACGTCGCACGGAAGTCGATCGACGATGGGGCGGTATCCCGACGGAGGCTGGTGCTGAAGGGATGTCCGACGATTCGCGGGTGGCGAGGTGACGGGTGGTGACGGGGCGGGGACGGGGCGCGGTAGCATGGCGCGGTGACTCGCCAGCACACCCAGGCCAACCTCCGTGTCGACGGGATCGCGGTGACGTCGGGCGACGGACCGACGCGCCTCGAGCTGCCGCGAGTGGAGCTCGAGCAGCTGCAGGGCGCGGTCGGCCGGCTCGAGTACCGCGCGACGGCGCTGACGTTCGATGCGCTGCAGGGCCGGTTCGGGGCGCTGTACTGGGCGGCCGAGACCGCGACCGCCGGCGGGATGACCTTGCGCGCGCCCGACGGTCGGTTCGAGCTGACGGCGGGGCGGCTCGAGCTGCCGCACGGCGCGGTGCTGGCGCGGGCCGCGGGCGGCGGGGTGGAGCTGGTGGCGCCCGAGGCGGTGCTGACCGACGTCCGCCTGCGCCTGCCCGACCTGCGCGCGCTGCGCGAGACCCGGGCCGCGCCGCCACCGACGACGACCGCACCGCCGACGGCGACCGCACCGGTGCCACCGGTGCCGCTGCGGCAGGAGCGCCTGCGCTTCCTCGACGCGGTGACCGGGTCCCTGTCGTTCCGGCTCAAGGTCGTGCTCGATCTGCCGGTGATCGGCAAGCGCACGCTCGATCAGCCGGTCAAGGTCGAGATCAAGGACGGCGCGTTCGACTACCGCGCGCTCGACGACGGGCTGACCTGGCTCGAGGGCAAGTTCCTCGATCTCGGGGTCAGCGACGGTCGGTTCAAGGTCGGGTGGAGCGTGCCCCTGTTCGCGAGCAACGAGATCATCTCGTGGGCGCTGGCGGCCGACGCCCAGACACTCGCGGTGTTCCATCGCATCCCGCTGCGGGTGCTGAGCGACGTCCGCGTCGGCGGCAAGCGCGAGCCGGGCGGCGGCGAGCCAAGCGGCGGCGGCAAGCGCCGGCTGCGGTCGATGACGATCGCCGACATCGACGTCCGGCTGTCGATGGCGGCGCCGCGCTCGCTCGAGGTCGGCGGCGGCGCGATCCTGTTCGGCGGCGACGACGCGCCGGGCATCGTCGACCTGCGGGTCGAGGGCGCGCTGGTCCACCCGCCGGCGCCGGGCACGATCAAGGGCCGGATCGGCGCGCTCGACGTGACGCTGAAGGACGTCGACCTGGACGGGGTGGTGGCGACCGCGGACCGGCTGCACCTCGACGGGATCGACGAGATCACGCTCGAGTTCGATGGCTTCACCCCTACGGCGCTGACCGTGGGGTTGCGCCGGCTCACGGCGTCGAACCTGGCGCTGGTGTTCGCGTAGCCGGGTGGGTGGGTGGCCCGCGGTGCACGCGCCGGCACGGACCGTGAAGTAGCGCCGCCCATGCTCCACGCGCTGCCCGCCGTGTCGTCGTCCTCGCGCGAGCCGCCGCCGACCGGCACCACTGGCCACGAGCCGCTGGCCGCCACCCTCGACCTGCTGCTGGCGGTGCTCGACCGGGCCAAGCTCGCGGTCGTGGTCACCGACGTCACCGGCCGCGCGCTGTACATGAACGCCAGCGCCCGCGCGACCCTGGGCAGCCCGCACGGCGCGATGCCGGCGTGGCTGGCGACGGCGGTGCCGGGGCTGCGCCATCAGCTCGCGCGCCAGGGTCAGGCCGTCGAGCGCGTCGTCCACGACGATCTCGCGCTGCGGGTGCGGCCCGCGCGCTGGCGCGGCCGGGGTCGATCTTGCTCGAGCTCGGCGTGGCCCAGGGCTCGGTCGGCGGCCAGGTCGTCGACCATCTCGCGCGCGGCCTCGGCCTGATGGTCACCGACGCGCGGTTACTCGCGCTGCCGTGGCGCGGGCTGTCGAACGAAGAGATCGCGGAGACCCTCGGCGTGCGGACCGGGACCATCTAGAGCCGGCTGTTCCGGCTCTACCAGCGCCTCGGCGTGAAGAAGCGACCGGCCGCGGTGCTGCGGGCCCACGAAGCACTGGCCTGCTGATCGCCCCGGCCCTCGACGGTCAGCGCCGGCCGCCGCGGAGCCGGTCGAGGCGCGCCGATGCGTCGAGGAAGGTCGGGTCGCGCTTGACCACCATCTCGAAGTAGTACCCGGCCTCGTTGAGATCGCCGAGGCCCTCGTAGGTGGCGCCGATCTCGTAGAGCAAGGTCTGGCGCTCACGCTCGGTGATCGTCGACGCGTGCAGGCCGGCCTTGAAGTGGTGCACGGCGTCCGACAGATCGCCGCGCTCGCGGTAGCACAGGCCGACCATCATCCGGCTCTGGACCTCGCGGGTGGGCGACGAGATGACCTTGTCGAACGCCTTGATGGCGTCGTCGTACAGGCCCATCTCCTTGTAGGCGAGGCCGAGATCGAAGTGGGTGTCGGCGTCGGTGTCCTCGATCGAGTGGGCGAGGACGACGTGCGGGCGGGCGCGGCCGAGCTCGCCGCTGTCGGGGCCGCCGGGCTTACGGGCGAGCGCCGCGGCGACGACGTCGTCGCTGTCGAGCTCTTCGGGATCGACCTCCTCGAGGTCCTCGGGATCGACGGTCTGGGTGCCGCCGCTGGCCGCCATGATGTCGGGCGCGACCAGGCCGAGCTGCTGCTCGAGGTCGCGGACCCGAGCCGACACCAGCGGGTGGCGCGGGAAGCGGGCGTGCAGCGCGCGCAGGATGCCGAGGGCCTCGGCCAGGTGCCCGTGGCCGGCATACTCGTCGGCGTCCTCGAGCTCGTCCTCGAGGCTACGGGCGGCGCCGACCGCGGTGAACGACGGCAGCGCAGGATCGAAGACGTCGCGATCGTCGACGCGCGCCGCGGCGGCGCCGAAGTGCTGCTCGGCGAGGGCGTTGCCGTCGACGTAGGCGGTGCGCTCGTCGGCGAACGCTCCGGCGTCGTCGGCCGGCGGCTGGTAGGTCGCGTCGTAGACCGCGCCGCCGGTGTCGGGCATCGCGCTGAGCTGGGTCGCGACGTCGAACGGCGCGCCACCGTAGACCGGGACCCCGGCACCATAGGCCGGCGCCTCGGTGGCGTAGGCCGGATGCTCGGCGTCGTCGGCCAGGTCGGCGTCAGCGGTCGCGTCCTGGCTGCTGGGGCCCATGTGGGCGTCGAACTCGCGCGCGGCCGCGAGATCGAACGGCAGATCGTCCTCGAGCTCATCGGCGATCGGCACGTCGGGAGCGTGGCCGACGGCGGTGTCGAACGACGGGCTGGCGCTCGCGTCGCGCAGCGCGCTGGCCACGCCCTGATCGATGTCGTCGCCGGGATCCTCGAGCGAGGCGTCGATCGCATCGCCCATCGCGGTGGCGTCGACCGCGCGCGGCGGCACGCTGATCGCGCGACCAGAGCCCGCGATCGACGGGTTGCGGAACGGCAGCGGCGAGCCGAGCGCGACGTCGGCCAGCTCGGAGCTGGCCCGGCTGCGCGCGACCAGGCGCTCGACCTCGGCCATTGCGACCTGGCGGGTGGCGTCGGTCTGCGCCGTCGGCGACGGGGTGTCGAACGTGACCCGGGTGGGCCCCGCGACCGCCGCCCGCGGTCCGGGCGCCGGCGCCGAGCCGCCGCCTCCGGTCAGCGACGGATCGAACATCGTCGGATCGACCTGATCGAAGCCGTCGGAGCGCCGACGCTCGCCGAAATCGAGCTCGAGCTCGTCGTCGACCGGCGCCAGCCCGACCACCTCGTCAGGCTCGAGCTCGAGCTCGGGCTGGCCGGCGTCGCTGACCTCGAACTCCGGTTCGAGGCTGAGATCGAGGTTGTAGCGGCGGGCCGCGTCGAGCGCGGCGCGGTTGGCGCCGTCGAGCGCGAGGATCTCGCGGACGTAGCCCTCGGCCTGCGACGGCTCGGTGCGCGCGGTCAGCTCGACCAGCCGCAGCAGCTCGGCGATGGCCTCGGGCTCGCGGCCCTGGGCCAGGTAGACGTCCCGCAGCCGCTCGCGCGCGTCGAGGTTGTCGGCGTCGATCGCGAAGACCCGGCGCAGGTGGTCGACAGCCTTCTGGTGCAGGCCGTACTTCACGTAGACGTCGGTCTCGGTGAGGATCTTGGCGATCTCCTCGGCGTGCTCCTCGGCGGCCGACGAGCTGCTGGCCCGCGGCGGGCGCGCGTCGTCGAGCTCGAGGTCGGCGGCGAAGTCGGCGCTGCCGGCGGCCGCGCGGGCGGGCGCGCTCATCGGCGGCGGCGACGCGTCCTCCTGGGTCGACGACACCCCGTCGTCGTCGTCGGGCAGCTCGAACTGCTCGTCGAGCGCGGCGGCGTCCATCAGCGGATGCGCGCCGGTCACCCGCGGGTTGCCCGCGCCCATCGCTGGCAGGTTGTCGGTAAAGTTGAAGCGCGCCCGCGGATCGACGCGTGGCTCGGGCGCGCGCGGCTCGGGCGCGCGGGCCGGCGGCGACGGCGACGGCGGCGGCGACAACGGCGACGGTGCGGACGGGCGTCCGGACGTGAGGTACGCGGTGGCGTCGGCGTCGCCCGGCGCGATCACCAGGATCTTGCGGTAGACCTCCTCGGCCTTGGGCCGCTGCTTGATCTCGTCGAAGATCCGGGCCAGCTCCTTCCACACCGAGACGGTCTTGCCCTTCTGATCGAGGGCCTGGAACGCCGACGCGAGGAGCGCCAGCGTGTCGACGTCGCGGGGGTCGGCCTTGAAGCAGACCTGGAGCTTCTGCAGCGCGCGCCGCGGATCGTTGCGTTGCAGGTACAGCGCGGCCAGCTCGCGGTTGAGCTCGCGGTGATCGGGTCGGTGCCACAGCAGGCGCTCGGCGACCTTGATGAAGTCGTCCTGCCGGCCCTGCTTGCGCATCTGATCGCAGACCACGCCGAACTCAGCGACCGCGTCGTCGACCATGCCCTCCTTCGAGTACAGCTCGGCCAGCTTGATCCGGGTCGCGACGTTCTGGGGATCGAGCTCGACCAGCTGGCGGACGGTGTCGAGCGCCTCCTTCGTCTTGCCCTCGCGGTGGAAGTGGGTCGCCACCGACTCGAAGTGGACCATCGCGTCGGACATGAGCCCGAGCTGGCGATAGAGCTCGGCCAGCTTGAGGTGGACCTCGACCAGGCGCGGGTCGAGCTTCAGGATCTGCTTGAAGACCGCGACCGCCTTCGTGAAGAAGCCCTGGTCCTGGTAGAAGCGCGCGACCTTCAGGTAGGTCTCGGTCGCCTCGGTCTTCTGGCCCTTCTTGGCGTGGAGATCGCCGATCTTGAGCCACACCCGGACGTCCTGCGGCTCCTCGCGGACGACGCGCAGGTACTCCTTGATCGCCTTGTCGAACTGGCCCTTGTCGACGAGCTTGCGGGCCGCGTCCATGACCTTCTCTTTGTTGAAGGCCATGACGCTACATCGCCCTCGGCGGCAGCCCACCGGGGCCCGAAGGTCGTTCGAACAGCAACGCCATCAAGGGTACGTGCGGCCTGTCACGCCGGTCAAGGAAGATTCAATGATTCGGAAATCTTAGCGGGCGCGGGCGGCCAGGAACCGGGCGATGAAGCCGGTGTCGACGTCGCCGGAGCGGTACTCGGGGGTGTCCATCAGCCGGCGCAGGAACGGGATGTTGGTGCGCGGGCCCTCGATGACGATCTCATCGAGGCAGCGGCGGGCCCGGCGGATCGCGCTCGGCCGGTCCTGATCGTGGACGATGACCTTGGCGATCATCGAGTCGTAGTGGGGCGGCACCACGTAGCCCTCGTACAGGTGGGTGTCGACCCGGACCCCGAGGCCGCCCGGCAGGTGCAGCGCGGTGATCTTGCCCGGCCACGGCGCGAAGCTGTCGGGGTCCTCGGCGTTGATCCGCATCTCGATGGCGTGGCCGCGTGGTGGTCGGACCGCGCTGAACGAGAGCCGCTCGCCGGCCGCGACCCGAAGCTGCTCGCGCACCAGGTCGAGCTCGGTCACCAGCTCGGTCACCGGGTGCTCGACCTGCAGCCGGGTGTTCATCTCCATGAAGTAGAAGCGGCCCTCCTGATCGAGCAGGAACTCGAGAGTGCCGGCGTTGTAGTAGCCGATCGTCGAGATGGCCCGGACGGCGGCGGTGGTCAGCTCCTCGCGCACGCCCGGCGGCAGCGCGATCGACGGCGCCTCCTCGATGACCTTCTGGTGGCGCCGCTGCAGCGAGCACTCGCGCTCGCCGAGGTGCATGTAGTTGCCGTGGCGATCGGCGATGACCTGGATCTCGATGTGGCGCGGCCGCTCGCAGTACCGCTCCATGTACATGTCGGGATTGCCGAACGCGGCCATCGCCTCGGTGCGCCCGAGGTTCCAGTCGTTGAGCAGGCGGCTGGCGTCGTGGATGATCTTCATGCCGCGGCCGCCGCCGCCGGCGGTGGCCTTGAGGATCACCGGCAGGCCGATGCGCGCGGCGTGGGTCCGGAGATCGTCCTCGCTCTCGAGGGTGCCGCTGCCGGGGAGGATCGGCACGCCGGCGGCGGCCATCGCGGCGCGGGCCGAGATCTTGTCGCCCATCAGCCGCATCGCGGCCGGCGGCGGGCCGATCCAGGTCAGCTTGCACTTGGCGCAGACCTCGGCGAACTCGGCGTCCTCGCTGAGGAAGCCGTAGCCGGGGTGGATCGCGTCGGCGCCGGTGATCTCGGCGGCGCTGATGATCTGCGGGATGTTGAGGTAGCTCTGGCGCGATGCTGGCGGGCCGATGCACACCGCCTGATCGGCGAAGCGGACGTGGAGCGCGTCGGCGTCGGCGGTCGAGTAGACCGCGACCGACTTGAGCCCCATCTCGCGCACCGCGCGGATGACCCGCAGCGCGATCTCGCCGCGGTTGGCGACCAGGACCTTCGAGAACATGCGCGACCGTCCGGCTCGACCGGCTACGCCGGCGCGAGCTTGAAGAGGGGCTGACCGTACTCGACCGGCGCGCCGTCCTCGGCCAGCACGCCGACGACGGTGCCGGCCAGGTCGGCCTCGATCTCGTTCATCAGCTTCATGGCCTCGACCAGGCAGAGCACGGCGCCCTTGCTGACCTTGTCGTTGATCTTCACGTACTCGGCGGCGTCGGGGTTGGGCCGGCGGTAGAACGTGCCGACGAACGGCGACGTGACCAGGTGGACCTTCTCCTCAGGCGCGGCCGGCGGGACCTGGAACGCGCCGCTGGCCTGGCCACCGACCGCCGACGGCGCCATCGGCATCGTCGGGATCTGCATGGTCGACATGGCCGGCATCGTGGCCGGCATGGCCGGCATCTGCATCGGCATCGCCGGCATCTGCATCGGCATCGCCACAGTCGCGACCCCGCCCCGGCGCAGCGTGAACGTGACGTCGGGGGTGTCGACGATCAGCTCGGTCAGGCCGTGATCGGCGACCGCGGCGGCCAGGCCGCGCACGACCGCGACCAGATCGTCGGGCGGCACGCCGCTGCCGAGCGGTGCACCCGCGGCGTCGTCCGCGGCGCCCGCGACGTCGAACTCGTCGTCAGCCGGGCCGTCGCCGGTCGGCTCCGACAGGCGCTTGCGGGAGGATGGAACGGACGGACCCTTGCGACCTGTGGCCATGATTCTCTCGTCGGTGGCGCCGCCCTGGGGCGTCGGTCAGCCGAGCTTACCTTCCACGATGTCGAGGGCGGCGTCCAGTCCCAGCCCGTAGCTTTGGGCCCCGAAGCCGCAGATCTGTCCGACGCAGCGCGCCGCGGTGATCGAGACCTGGCGGAAGGCCTCGCGGGCGTGGAGGTTGGACAGGTGAACCTCGACGGTGGGCAGGCCGACCGCCTCGATCGCGTCGCGGATGGCGACGCTGGTGTGGGTGTAGCCGCCAGGGTTGATGACGATCGCGTCGTAGGCCCCGCGCGCGCCCTGGATGGCGTCGACCAGCGCGCCCTCGAGGTTGGACTGCACGCTGGCGACGTCGGCGCCACGGGCGGCCGCGCGCCGGACCAGCGCGGCGTCGATCTCGGCCAGCGTGGTGGTGCCGTAGATCGCCGGATCGCGGGTGCCGAGCAGGTTCAGGTTCGGGCCGTGGACGACGAGGACCCGCGGCCGGGCGCCGATCACAACTGGGCGGTGAGCGTCGGCACCGCCAGCCGCATCAGGTACCGGCACTTGCCGAAGTTGCCCTCGGGTGCCATCGCCACGGCGATGAAGTACTGCGGCGACAGCATCCGGGTCACCAGGATGAGGCGCTCGGCCTTGACCGAGAACTCCTCGAGGCCGCCGAGGTTGAGCGAGGTGGCCGCCCTGACCGCCTGGCCGAGGATGAAGCTGAACTCCATGGCCACGGTGGTGATGTCGACGCGATCGGGCTGGCGTGTGTAGGTATCGACGGGGATACCGTCGAGGCCCATGACGATGGCGCCCAGGCCGCCATCGACGTTGTCCACGACCTTCTTGAGGGTTTCGGCGAACAAGGTTGCACCTCGGGTGACCGGCCGGGCCGGCGCAAGGCGCCGACGGAAGAGGCGTGGTTATAACACGGCCGGTCGCGGTCCCGGCAGCGCCGGGCCGATACGGTACCGGCTAGCTGCTAGAGCTGGAGCGTGCGGGCCGGGCAGATCGTCGGCTGCGGCTCGTCGACGTTGTCCCTGCAGGTCGAGCCCGCGGGGGCGTTGGCCGGCAGCATGCCGCCCGGACAATCGACCTCGAGCGTGTCGGGATCGCGGCCGGCGCAGCAGTCGAGGCGCCCGTCCTGCAAGGTCGAGCACAGGCCGCCGGTCTGGATCGACTGGGTCGGCGACAGATCGGCGCAGTTGCCGAGGAAGTGGACCACGCAGTCCGTGCAGACCTCGACCGGGAACCGGAACAGGTTGGACTCCAGCGTGCTGCCACCGCGGCTGGCCGACATGGTGACCTGGACGTCGAGCAGCGTGTGGCTGGTCGGGGCGGCGGCGAGCTTCTCCTTGAGCTTGGCCAGGAGCTCGACCGGGACCGCGACGAACGGGAACACACCGACGCCACCGTTGGGCGTGAGCGGGCCGGCCAGCGGCGCCAGGAAGCGGGTGAGGCCGTCGGTCACCATCGTCGCCTGCTCGGCCGAGGTGAACAGCGTCGCGTCGTAGAACTTGATCGTGACCCGGGCACCGCTGACGAACATGGTCTTGGGGGTCGCGGCCTCGCCGTCGGCGAGCGTGAGATCGTTGCGGAGCAGCGGCGCGAGCAGGTAGCCGTCGAGCGAGTCGGCCTGGATCAGACCCGAGGCCTGGAAGGTCGTGGCGTCGGTGGCGAAGGTGCACCCGGCCTCGGCGGTGGCGGCCTTGAGGATGATGAGCGCCGAGTCGGCGTTGCCGTCGACGCAGGCGGCGAGACCGAGCGCCAGCGGCAGGATGGTGAGCGCTCCGGGGATTGCGCGCAGGTGGTTCATGACTGATCTCCTCGTCGAAACGAAACGTAGCAAGGTTCGCATCAGGGTCGCAAAAGATCGGCGAGCGCGGCAGGCTCCACGTCGACGACGCGGCAGGCGCCGGGCGCGGCGCAGGCGATGAAGCCGAGGTTGGCGCCGCGCCGCTTCTTGTCGACGCCGACCCGGGCCAGGGCGGCGGCGGTGAGGCGGGCGTCGAGGTCGGTGGGCAGGCCGGTCGCGGCGAGGGCGTCGACCACCCGCGGCTCGAGCTCGGGGCCGGCCAGGCCGAGCCGGTGCGAGACCCGGGCCGCCGCGCGCAGGCCGAGGCCGACCGCCTCGCCGTGCAGGAGGGTGCCGCCGGCCTCGCTCTCGAGGGCGTGGCCGAGGGTGTGACCGAGGTTGAGCAGCGCGCGCTCGCCGCGCCGCTCGCGCTCGTCGTGGCTGACGATCGCGGCCTTGATCGTGGCTGCCTGCTCGACGACCGCGGCCAGGGTCGGCGGCGGCGGCGCGGCGGTCGCGGCCCAGGCGGCGTGATCGGCGACCGCTTGCCAGAGCGCGTCACCGTCGAGCAACGCGTACTTCCACAGCTCGCCGAAGCCGGCCTGGCGCTCGCGTGGCGGCAGGGTGGCGAGGGTCGGCAGGTGGGCGACGACCCGGCGCGGTTGCCAGAACGCGCCGAGCAGGTTCTTGCCGGCCGGCAGATCGATCGCGGTCTTGCCGCCGATCGCCGAGTCGGTCATGGCGACGATCGTCGTCGGCAGGTGGACGACCGCGACGCCGCGGAACAGGGTCGCGGCGACGAAGCCGGCCAGATCGCCGACCACGCCGCCGCCGAGCGCGACGATCGTCGAGGTCCGATCGAGGCCGGCGGCGACCAGCTCCGCGGCCAGCGCGCCGTAGCCGGCGAGCGACTTCGAGGCCTCGCCTGGGCGCACGTTGACGACGTGGATCTCGGCGGCGCCGGCGGCGACCGCGGTCCGCGCGGCCACGAGCGCGGCCCGGACCGGCTCGACCCACGGCGCCAGGTTGTCGTCGGTGACCAGGGCGATGCGGCCGGCGCCGAGCGCGCCGGTCAGGCCGGTCACGAACGGCCGGTCGTCGATCAACAGCGGATACGAGCGCTGGTCGAGCACGACCCACGGCGTCGGGTGGCCGAGGGCGTCGCTGGCGCGGACCAGCCCGGTGATGGCGGCGGCGACCGCGGCCGGCGAGCGCTCGTCGGTGACGACGGTGGCGTGGGCCCGGCGATAGACCACGGTGCGCGCGGCGTGAAGCGCTGCCTGTTCGGCGGCCGACCGGGCCAGGAGTGGACGAGGCCCGCTGGCGGCGACCCGCGGCAAGGCGACGTCGAGGTCGACCGCAAGCGCGATCACCAGCCCGGCGGCGCGCATCCGGGCCAGGTTGTCGCCCCAGGCCGCGGCGCCGCCACCGGTGGCGATGACCGCGGTGCCGCCAGTGGCGATCAGACGCGCGAGGGCCGCGGCCTCACGCCGGCGGAAGTCGGGCTCGTCGCCGGCGACCAGCGCGGCGGTCGACCGGCCGGCCTCGGCGGCGATGACGTCGTCGAGGTCGACGAAGCCACGCCCGAGCGCGGCCGCGGCTGCGGCGCCGGCGGTGGACTTGCCGGCGCCGGGAAAGCCGACGAGGAACACGGGCGCCGGCATCGGCGGCTCGCCGCTACTCGGTCGCGCCGCAGCGCAGGTTGGCGCGGTTGGTGATCTTGGGGGTGATGAAGATCAGGAGCTCGCCGCGGGTGTCGGACTCGCGCCGGTTCTTGAACAGCCAGCCGAACACCGGCAGGTCGCCGAGCACCGGGATCTTGCTGTAGGTGATGCCGGTGTTGCGGGTGTAGATGCCGCCCATCACCGAGGTCTCGCCGTCGGCGACCAGGATGCGGGTGTTGGCGGTGCGGGTCTCGATCGTGGGATCGCCGCGGGCGCCGACCCGGCTGAAGTTGAACTCGTCCTTGGCGACCTTCACGTCCATCACGATCGCGCAGTCGCTCTGCGACACGTACGGGGTCACGTCGAGGTTGAGGCTGGCCTCGACGTACGTGGTCTGGGTGCCCTGGGCCGACGTGGTCTGGACCGGGACCCGGATGCCCTGGCCCATGTGGGCGGCGACGTTGTTGAGGACGGTGACCTTGGGCGCCGAGATGATGCGGACGGTGCCCTGCTGCTCCATCGCGGTCAGGCGGAGGTTGATGTTGAAGTTGCCGCCGACCGAGCCGAGCGCCAGGCCGATCGCACCGCCGGTGAGCGTGGTCGGCAGGTTGACCGCGAAGTCCGAGGGCGAGGCGACGCCGCCCGACGGGGTCTGGGTGGAGTCGGCGCCGCCGGTGATGCCGACACTCGACGGGAAGATAAGGCCGCTGGCGTTACCACCGGCGGCGCCGGCCAGGGCGCGACCGCCCCACTGGATGCCGATCTCGCGGGTGAAGTTGGAGCTGGCCTCGACGATGCGGGCCTCGATCGAGATCTGCGGGGTCTGGGTGTCGAGCCGGCGGGCCAGGTCGATCACGTCGTGGCGATTGCGGGCCACGTCGTTGACGATGAGCGAGTTGGTGCGCTCGTCGACATCGATCTTGCCCTTGGGCGACAGGATGCCCATTGTGCCCAGCTTGGTCGCGAGCTCGGCGGCGCTGGCGTAGTTGAGCGTGTAGACCTGCGGCTCGGGGTGCTCGAGCTCGATCAGGGCCTTGATCCGAGCGGCCTCGGCCTCGTCCTCGGCGTCGAGCTTGGCCCGCTCGCTGATCCGGTAGATGTTGCCCTCCTTGCGGTACCAGAGGCCCTTCGACTGCAGGATCACCTCGAGCGCCTGGTCCCACGGTACCCGCTTGATCTGGATGGTGACGGTCGCGCGGATCTCGTCGGGCACGACGATGCTGACCCGGCCGACGGTGGCGAGGGTGCGCAGGAGGTCGTGGATGTCGGCGTCCTTGAAGTCGAGATCGATCGTGGCGCCGCGGTAGACCTTGCGCTTGGGCGCGAGCTGGGCGACCGAGGTCTGGGTGATCGGCGCCGAGGTGGCGCCGAAGCCGCCGACCACGGGGCTCGGCAGCGACTGGGTGGTGACCCGCGAGCCGGCGCCGGCGAAGCGCAGGTGGACCGCGCCGCCGCTGACGTCGAGGCGCGGCGTGACACCGGCGGTGTGGGCGATCACGACCCGGACCAGGCCGGCGTCGTCGGTGTACGACGAGATGGTCTTGACCGGGCCGCCGAAGCGGCTGGCGTCGAGGGTGCGGGCCTGATCGGCCGACAGGGTGGCGCCGTGGACGACGAGCTCGGCCTTGCCGGCGACGCCGGGCACCAGCTCGGCGCTGGCGCCCTTGCCCTCGAGCGCGACGCTGACGGTCTGATCGTCGCCGTCGGGCTGGAAGTGGATGCTGGCGATGCGCGCGGTCGGCGGGGCGACGGCCGACGGCGGCGTCGACGCCCGAGCCGGCGTCGGGGCGGCGGCCTTGGCGGTGGCAGCCAGCCGGTCGGACTCGAGCGCGGCCAGGGCCTTCTCCTCGGCGGCGCGGCGGGCGGTGACGTCGGCCAGCTTGGCCTCCTCGCGGGCGCGAGCGTCGCGCGCGGCGCTGGTCGCGTCGTTGAGCCGGTCGACCTCGGACGCGGCGGCGGCCCGCGCGGCGGTGAGCTTGTCGAGCTCGGCGCGGTGATCGGCGACCTCCCGCCGGCGCGCGACCAGGTCGCGATCGGCGGCGGTGCGCTCGGCGGCCAGCCGCTTGGCCTCGGTCTTCGCGGCCGCGACCTCGTCATCGGCGGCGTGGCGACGGACCGCCGCGGTGGCGGCGGCATCGGCGGCGGCCGCGGCATCGGCGCGCTGGCGAGCGGTGGCGGCAGCGGTCCGCTCGGCGGCCAGCGCGGTCTCGAGCCGGGTCGCCTCGTCCTCGGCGGCGAGCTTGCGGGCCTCGGCCTGGGTGGCGGCGGCCGCGGCCTTGCTGGCGGCGGCGTCCTCGGTCTCGCGCAGGGCGTGGGCGCGGGCCGCGGCCTTCTCCTCGGCGACCTGGGTGTCCTTGGCGGCGGCGGCGGCGCGCTCGGCGGCCTGGCGGCGCGACTCGGCCTGCTCGACCGCGGCGACAGTGTCGGCCCGGCGCTGCTCGGCAGCGGCGCGCGCAGCCTCAGCCGCGGCCCGCTCGGACTCGGCCTGCTGCTTGGCCTGATCGGCCTGACCGCGCGCGGTCTCGAGCTGGGCCAGGGTGGTCTGGGCGGTGGCGGCGGCGGCGCGCGCGCTGTCGGCGGCGGCCAGCGCGTCGGTGCGCTGACGCTCGGCCTCGAGCCGCGCCCGCTCGGCCTTGGCCAGGCGCGCCTCGGCGTCCTTGACCGCGGCATCCGCGGCCTTGGCCCGGGCGGCGTCGGTGCCGGTGGCGTCCTTCTTGGCGGCGGCCGCGGTCTTCATCGCGTCCTCGGCGACGGCCTTGTCGGTCGCAGCCTTGTCGGCGGCGGCCTGGGCCGCGCGCTCGCGGTCCTCGGCGGCGCGCCGGTCGGTGGCGGCGGCGGTCTGGGCGGCGCGGGCGGCCTTGGCGTCGGCCTCGACCTTGGCCAGCTGGCGCTTGGCGGTGGCGAACGCGGTGTCGGCCTCGGCCCGCGCGGTGGCCGCGGCCTTGCGCTCGACGTCGAGCTCGGCGCGCTGGCGATCGAGCTCGGCCTGGGCGGTGCGGGCCTTGGCGAGCTCGCGGCCGGCCTGATCGCGGACGTCAGCCGCGGTGGTGCGGGCCAGCTCGACGTCGCGGGCGGCCTGCGACTGGGCGGTGCGGGCCCGGGTCAGCTCGCGCGCGGCGTCGGCCTGCGCGGTGCGGGCTCGGGTCAGGTCGCGCTCGGCCTGGGCCTGGGCGGTGCGCGCGGTGCCCTGCGAGCGCTCGGCATCGGCCTGCGCGGCCTTGGCCTCGGCCTGGATCGTGTCGGCGGCCGCCTGCGCAGTCTGGGCCGCGGTGCGCGCGCGCTCGGCCTCGGCCCGCGCGTCGGCGAGCTGGCGCTGGGCGCGGGTGCGATCGTCGGCGCTGGCGCGGCTGGCCGCGGTCTGCGCGGCCTCGGCGGCGGCAGTGGCGGCCTTGGCCCGCTCGGC